>NZ_BLLI01000072.1 GCF_011170085.1 Pseudolactococcus hodotermopsidis
CACTGTCTGCTTCCGAATCACTGTCTGCTTCCGAATCACTGTCTGCTTCCGAATCACTGTCTGCTTCCGAATCACTGTCTGCTTCCGAATCACTGTCTGCTTCCGAATCACTGTCTGCTTCCGAATCACTGTCTGCTTCCGAATCGCTATCCTCGGCAGAATCGCTTGCTTCTTCCGAGGCTAAATTTCTATCAGACTCAGAGTCTTGTGTTGAGTCACTATCCTCAGCTGAATCACTATCTTCTTCTGAATCGCTGTCCTCGGCCGAATCGCTATCTTCGGCCGAATCACTATCTGCTTCCGAATCGCTATCTTCTTCTGAATCGCTGTCCTCTTCCGAATCGCTGTCCTCGGCCGAATCGCTGTCTTCTTCCGAATCGCTGTCCTCGGCCGAATCGCTGTCTTCGGCGGAATCGCTTGCTTCTTCCGATGCTAAATTTCTATCAGACTCTGAATCTTGTGTTGAGTCACTGTCCTCAGCTGAATCACTATCTTCTTCCGAATCGCTGTCCTCTTCCGAATCGCTGTCTTCTTCCGAATCACTGTCTTCGGCAGAATCACTGTCTTCGGCAGAGTCGCTTGCTTCTTCAGAAGCTAAATTCCTATCAGACTCTGAATCTTGTGTTGAATCGCTGTCTTCGGCCGAATCGCTATCTTCGGCGGAATCACTATCTGCTTCCGAATCGCTTGCTTCTTCTGAATCGCTGTCCTCTTCCGAATCGCTGTCCTCGGCAGAATCACTGTCTTCTTCCGAATCGCTATCCTCGGCAGAATCGCTTGCTTCTTCCGAGGCTAAATTTCTATCAGACTCAGAGTCTTGTGTTGAGTCACTGTCCTCAGCTGAATCACTATCTTCTTCTGAATCACTATCTTCTTCTGAATCACTATCTTCGGCTGAATCGCTGTCTTCGGCCGAATCGCTGTCCTCTTCCGAATCGCTGTCTTCTTCCGAATCGCTTGCTTCTTCCGAGGCTAAATTTCTATCAGACTCAGAGTCTTGTGTTGAGTCACTGTCCTCAGCTGAATCACTATCTGCTTCTGAATCGCTATCTTCTTCCGAATCGCTGTCTTCTTCCGAATCGCTGTCTTCTTCCGAATCGCTGTCTTCGGCTGAATCACTGTCTGCTTCCGAATCGCTATCTTCGGCTGAATCACTGTCTGCTTCCGAATCGCTATCCGCTTCCGAATCGCTATCTTCGGCTGAATCACTATCTGCTTCCGAATCGCTATCCGCTTCTGAATCGCTATCTTCTTCTGAATCGCTGTCCTCAGCCGAATCGCTATCCTCGGCCGAATCGCTTGCTTCTTCCGAGGCTAAATTTCTATCAGACTCAGAGTCTTGTGTTGAGTCACTGTCCTCAGCCGAATCACTATCTTCTTCTGAATCGCTGTCATCGGCCGAATCGCTTGCTTCTTCCGAGGCTAAATTTCTATCAGACTCAGAGTCTTGTGTTGAGTCACTGTCCTCAGCTGAATCACTATCTTCTTCTGAATCGCTATCTTCGGCTGAATCACTGTCTGCTTCCGAATCGCTGTCATCGGCTGAATCGCTGTCTTCGGCTGAATCACTATCCGCTTCCGAATCACTATCCGCTTCCGAATCGCTATCCGCTTCCGAATCGCTATCCGCTTCCGAATCGCTATCCGCTTCCGAATCACTATCCACTTCCGAATCACTATCCGCTTCCGAATCACTATCCGCTTCCGAATCACTATCCACTTCCGAATCACTATCCGCTTCCGAATCACTATCCGCTTCCGAATCACTATCCGCTTCCGAATCGCTATCCGCTTCCGAATCGCTATCTGCTTCCGAATCGCTGTCTTCGGCTGAATCACTATCCGCTTCCGAATCGCTATCCGCGTCTGAATCCGAATCTTCGTCCGAATCACTATCTTCCTCTGAGTCAGAAACCTCATCAGAATCGCTCAACCCCTCCGACTCACTATCAAATTCAGAATCACTTACCTCATCCGAATCTGAGTCAAATTCCGAATCGCTCAACTCATCAGACTCAGAATCATACACCGAATCAGACTCCCAATCTTCATTCAACGTATATTTAATCTTGAACTGTTGCGCCACACTATCCGACATATTTTTACCATTACTCGTCGTGTCAAATATCGAATTTGCAGCCAAAGCCTCCGCCAAAGTCGCATAAGTCTGACCATCAGGACCGATTATCTCATAGTTATACTTCGCATACTCGCCATTTCCAGCCGCAGTAGCTGCAATCTCAGCATCCGTCAAACCAACAATGACATCTCCACCAGACGTTCCCTCAATCGTCTCAAGCACTGAGCCATCATTATCAACGACCTCCACAACCTGATAATCGCCAGTAAAAGTCAGCACCACATTTTGCACAGCCTTATCAGCCGTCTCGTTACCACTCGCATCAACGTTCTCCGTCTCATCAAAAGTGAACGTTTTCGCCGCTTCCTCATCTGTCAAATGGTAACCTGACACCTTAGCAAGCGTTGCAACATCAAGCAAGTCATAGAATTCCTGATAAGTCATCGTTTGATGACTCAAGCCATCCACAGGCACCGTTGCAACAACCGTCGTTGAAGCACCCGTAAACGATTTCAACTCCAAAGTAACATCAACCGTTTGCTTAAGCCCCGTCACATAAAACGTCGTCACAGGATTCGTATCGCCAACCAACAAGCTATCAGGCTGAACCTGAGTCGTATCCAATTTATAACCCGCTGGCACATTTGTCAACGTATAATACGGCACTTTCCAATCAATAACATTACCAATATTTGCTGGTACAAGATTAGTCAAACTCTCCTGCTCACTCGTTGACACTTTAGTAATATCAAGCGCCTCACCAGTTGCTAGATCAACATACTGATACTTAACATCAGCATCTTCGCCATAAAGATAGATATTATACTCATAAATCACACCCTCCATGGGAACAATCGCCACCTCAGGCTGACCGGATACATGACCATCATCAATCGTCGTTGTCGGCGCACCACCAGACTGCTTATCAGCCGCAGCACCCGCTGGCACCTGCTGTTCAAGCGCCCACTTATAACCAACTGGCATATTATCATAAACAAATTCCGACACCCGAGCATGCAACTCTTCCCCAATATAATGACTCGGATCAGACAAATCTTCCTCAACAACCTTAATTTTATTACCTTGCGGATCAATGTAGTTAAATTTCAAAGTCCCAACATCAAGCGCATTGGTCTGCAATTCACGAAAACCATTGATAGCAAACTCTTCAAGTGTCGTATCACTCCCTGTTTTATCAACATAAGCCTTATCACTCTTAATCGTCATCCGAGCAAATTTAGTTTCTTTACTTGGATTATTAAGACCTTGCCCATCTGATTTATTCCAAAAAGAGATAGATGAGTTCTCCATGATAAACTCACCTGCACCATTAATAACCTGATAAGTATTATTAGGTGTCCCATTTGTCTCATAAGCCCCAATATGCAAAGCCTTAGGTGAAATGAATTTCGCAAAAGAACCATTAGCAATATTAAAAACATACCCATCATAATTCTGACGAACATCCAAAACAGCACTTGCATTAAAAGTTAATTTAAAATTATCAGAAAGTCTAACTGCTTGATTCCCTGTTAAATTAAGAGCTGTCATCTGAAGATTCGTACCAAATGTATAAACTTTACCACTTGAACCACCAGAAGCAAAAAGATCATTAAAGCCATCTTGATACCAGGTCACATTATTACCAGCATTTAGATATTTATATCTATCAAGAAATAAAGAATAGTTAGTTGAAGCATGACTAATACCAGAAAGGGTAACGCCATCCCCCATATTAACAGTCGCATCGCCCGCTGCACTATTCCAGAAAAAGGCATCTGCCCCACCCACTTTTGGACGCTCATCTTTAACAATCGCACCGTCAACAAAGTCAATATTACTAATCCAACCTAATTCTTGAAGTACAATCACATCAACTGTTCCAGAAAATGTCGTCTTAGCATTGATCCCCATATTTCTGACTAAACGATTGACTTGGGTATTCTCTGCACCATCAACACCTGTTGCACTTTTAGCAGTCACGTTATCAATATTAACTTGCCAAGCACTAGAATCTTGATAGCCACCATTTGAAGCATTTCTAACAGTAATCACTGAAGCATAGTCTGGCGCATTAACAGCCGCTAAAATATTAATATTCGTAAGCGTAAAATTACCACCAGTAGTAGCCGTTGCACCATTCAACGCCAAAATCGTCTTACCAATATTAATCGAATGCCCGTCGCCGTCAATAATCAAGTCGGCTGAACGAGAAACCAAATCATCATAGGCTTGATCTGAAGTAAAATTACCAGTAATTTTGATATAAGTAATGGCTTGATTACCATAAGCCGTCTTAAAATCAGCATAGTTATCAACTTCAGCAATCGTCCCATTATCACGCGCATCCTGCTCATAAACGCCAATATTCGCAACTTGATCAGGCAACGGCACATGCACAGAAGTCGAGCTAACTCGCGGATTGGCATCATTATAAGCAATCTCAGCCTCAAAAATCGTTCGATTTGGATCAATCGCACTAGCAACATTTAACGCATTTTCAGCTGTAATCAGACGCGGAGCAGCCAAAAGAACCTTCTTACCACCAGAAGATTGACTATCAATTTTAGCATTTTCCGCACTTTCAGTTGTCTCATCGGCTGATGACACGACGGCACCAACGGCTACCCCTCCGCCAGTTATAATCGTCAAAACACTCGCAGCATAAAGCCACTGTTTACCTGATTTCCATAATCTGAAATGCGTTCGTTTTGTTTCTTTTTCCACTTTGTTCGTTCCCCCACGTTTACAAGTTATTTGAGCAACAATCAAGAATTAAATAACACATAAAATAACGTTATTTGCTATTTATAAAAATTCTCAATTCATTATTTATAACAGCTTAAACCAGAATTAACAAGGGCGGCTTATCTTCTTTGATAACGTTCTTAATCATTAAACATTAACACGAAACCCATAAAACACTAGACAAATAGCTATTTACAACTATTATACAGTAACATTTCAATTTATCAAAACAATATACTAATTGACTAAAAAATAACTAAAAAACATATTTTAAATGAATCGTTTTTAAAAAGAACTCTATAACATAACAGAAGTTTGAACAAAAATAACAATTTTATCTAAAAACAAAAACTCCCGAATAAACGAGAGTTTTCATTTTATACAACCTTAGAAAAATTAGCCACATCCGCCGCAATATGTGCGACAAAATCAGTCAAATCAAGCTCAGAGGTCTCCTTACTACCATAACGGCGCACATTGACCGACTTATCCGCCATCTCCTTATCGCCAACAATCAGCTGATAAGGAATCTTATGCGTTTGCGACTGACGAATCTTGTACTGCATCTTCTCATTACGCTCATCCACATGAACACGAATCCCCGCATTTTTCAGCGCATCCGCCACATCCCAAGCATAATCCATATGCGCCTCATTAGAGACAGGAATAACCGTCACTTGAGTCGGCGCAAGCCAAGTCGGAAACGCCCCCTTGTACACCTCCGTCAGATAAGCAACAAACCGCTCCATAGTTGACACAATCCCGCGATGAACCATGACAGGTCTGTGACCCTCACCATCCTTGCCAATATAAGTCAACTCAAACCGCTCAGGCAACAAGAAATCAAGCTGAATCGTCGACAAAGTTTCCTCATTGCCAAGCGCCGTCTTAACCTGCACATCAAGCTTAGGTCCATAAAAAGCAGCCTCCCCCTCAGCCTCAAAATAATCAAGCTCAAGCTCATCCATAGCAGCCTTCAACATCGTCTGCGCATTCTCCCACATAGCATCATTATCAAAATACTTCTCAGTATCCTTAGGGTCGCGATAGCTCAAACGGAAACGATAATCCGTCACATTGAAATCCTCATAAACATCCGTCATCAACTGCAAAGTCCGCTTGAACTCATCCTTGATTTGATCGGGGCGCACAAACACATGCCCATCATTCAAAGTCATTTCCCGAACACGTTGCAGACCAGATAAAGCGCCAGATTTCTCGTAACGGTGCATCATGCCAAGCTCAGCAATCCGAATTGGCAACTCACGATAAGAATGGACATCGTTTTTATAAACTTCGATATGGTGCGGACAGTTCATCGGACGTAGTACTAACTGCTCGCCGTCCCCCATATCCATTGGCGGAAACATATCCTCATGGTAATGATCCCAATGACCAGACGTTTTATAAAAATCAACACTCGCCATAATTGGCGTGTAAACATGATGGTAGCCACGCGCAATTTCCTTGTCAACAATATAACGCTCAATCGTCCGCCGAATCGTCGCCCCATTTGGCAACCAAAACGGCAAACCAGACCCAACCTCAGAATTAACCATAAAGAGATCCAATTCCTTGCCGAGTTTGCGGTGGTCACGCTCTTTTGCCTCCTCACGCATTTTCAGATAAGCCTTGAGATCCTTCTTATCAAACCAAGCCGTGCCATATACGCGTTGCATCATGGCATTATCGCTATTGCCACGCCAATAAGCCCCCGCCACATTGAGCAGATGAAAAACTTGAATCCGACCAGTTGACGGCACGTGCGGGCCACGGCACAGGTCAGTATACTCGCCTTGCGTGTAAATAGTCAAGCCCCCCTCATCGTCGTTATGCTCATCAATAAGTTCAAGCTTATAAGGATCATCTGCAAAAATCTCCTGCGCCTCAGCTTTCGTCACTTCCCGACGAACTGACGGATGATTTTCCTTGACAATCTTCATCATCTCTTCTTCAAGTCGTGGCAAATCTTCATCTGAAATCTGCCCAACCGCATTATCCGTATCATAGTAGAAACCATCTTGAATCGACGGACCAACCCCCAATTTAATATCAGGAAAAAGCCGCCGCGCAGCTTGAGCAAATAAATGCGCCGCCGAATGCCGCAACAAAGGCAAGGCATCCTCATGATCAGCCGTCACAATCTCAATCGTACCATCTGTCGTAATCGCCCGATTCAAATCAATCAACTTACCATTAAATTTACCCGCAAGCGCCTTTTTCGACAAAGACTTACTAATCGACTCAGCAACCTCAAAAGTCGTCACACCACTGTCAAAACCCTTAACCGCACCATCTGGAAATGTTACATTAATCACAATAAACCTCTTTTCTAAACTAAAAATCCCATGTTCATCAATAAAATGAACACAGGACGTCAAAACACGTGGTACCACCCGACTTTATCCCCACCCAAAAACAGGCAGAAACCTCAATAGCCGTAACGCAGCAAACGTGTTATTATTAATTACAATTTTGTTAATGAGTAGTACCGAACCAGCGCTCCCACAAGGCTCCCACCACCCCTTGCTCGCTTGACAAAGCTATCTCTTCAACATATCTCACTACTTAATTATAGCGCTTTTTTGCGACTTGTCAAATTGTTTTCGACTCAAAATCATTTTATCCGCTCAACAACTCGAACCGTCACAATCCTCGCATTCTCTTGAATTGCAAAAACAGTCCCACGATACTTCCTGTAACTTTCCTTTGTCAATTCAAAACCAAGCACAATCATTACCGTACCAGATTTAAGTGCTTGCCAAGCACCATTTTCTGTCACTTTTAAAACCGTCTCATCAGAAGATGAAAATGTCGTGACAGCAGTCAAATCATACTCAACTGGTGACTGATAAGGCGCTAAAAACTGACCATTTTCCCCAACAAAAACCTCTATTGGCATAGCTGATGTATCAAAACTTTGCGAAAGTGTTATCATTTTTGGCGGAATATGTCCTATTGCCCAAGTTGCGCCAAATACAACAACGAGTACAAACAAAGCCAAGCTTAATTTTTTCATAACGCCCTTCTTTTCAAGTCAATGTCCTAAAACATCCCAACAATCAACTTAAGATTCAAAATAGTGAGCAAAACAGCGCAAACCCAGCCTAAAGTAGCAACGATTTTGGTATTCTTGAACCGTTTGCCCATAATCTTCTCGCTAGATGTGAAATAAACTAGCGGAATCATCGAAACGGGCAGCGCCACGGATAAGAAAACCTGAGAATTGACCATGAGCGTGTCAAGTCCGCCCTCACGACCATGATAATAAATCGCCGCAATCAAAACAGGAATGACCGCAATACCACGCGTCATCAGACGCCGCGCCCAAGTCGGAACTTTCAGATGAATGAACCCCTCCATGACAATCTGACCCGACAAAGTCCCTGTAATCGTCGAATTTTGCCCCGAGGCAAGTAAAGCCACAGCAAACAAAGTCGACAATAAGGGACTTGCGACAGCACCTGCGATTTTGTTGTCTTGCAGGGCATTATACAAAGACGTAAACGTCCCAAGCCCCTCGCCACGACCGAAAAACATAGCAGCACCCAAAACAAGCAACAAAGTATTGATAATAAAAGCAACGCTCAGCTGAATATTGCTATCCCAAGTCGAAAAACGAACGGCACGCGCGATTTCATCTTCATCCTTGCGGTTATATTTCCGAGATTGTGCAATAGACGAGTGCAGATAGAGATTGTGCGGCATAACTGTCGCCCCAACAATCCCAAGCGCCATAGTCAGCTGACCATGATTCATAATCTCACGTTGCGGAATGAACCCCTCGACAAGTTTAGCCATATCAGGATTTGACACCGCAACCTCGTAGACAAAAACAAGCATTATCACGGTAATCAACGTCACAACAATCGCCTCAATCTTGCGAAAACCAAGTTTCATCAGAAACAACATCAGAAAAACGTCAAAAATCGTCAACACCACACCCCAAACAATCGGAATGCCAAACAGCAGATTTAGCGCAATCGCACCCCCAATGACCTCAGCAATATCCGTCGCCATAATCGCAAGCTCCGTCACAAGCCACAGGACAAAGCCCAATTTTCGCCCCGTATGCTCCCGTGTCGCCTGCGCCAAATCCATGCCCGTCACAATTCCGAGCTTAGACGCCATATACTGCAACAACATGGCAATCAAACTCGACACAAAAACGACCGACAAGAGCAAATAGCCGTACTGCGCGCCACCACCGATTGACGTGACCCAGTTGCCCGGATCCATGTAGCCAACCGCAACCAGCGCCCCAGGTCCCGAAAATGCCATTAAATTCTTCCAAAAATTCCCGTCTTTGGGAATTTCGACCGTCTCATTTATCTCCGCCAAGCTCGGCCCGCTCGCCGACTCGACAAAGTGCTTGTGTTCTTTCATTTTTCTCCTTATTTGAATTTTCTACGAAAGTTTGCGACTTCGTCACACCGCTTTATCTATCATGTTTTTATAACATTTTAACTGCCAGTCTTTTTTCTGAAAATGTGGCACAACAAATCTGACGTCAGCATCTGTTTTGACAATGACAGACCTATCAGCTAAGACCTCTAACAAGGTAATAAATTTCGGTTTCCGAAGCGCTAATTTTTGCAAAAATCTCTCAACACCAGCCGACAAACTCACGATTTCATAACGTTCAGCCACCATTGCCTCGCTCAAATCAAGCCTAACAAGCTTGCCATGCCAAAAACACTCAGCTGGAATTTCCGAGCCATGCGGATCAGAAGTCGGAAATTTCATCAAAGCATGCAGCCGCTCAATCAGCTTGCGCGACGACGCATGCTCCAAGTTTTCCGCCTCAGCATGCACTTCATGTAGCTGATAGCCCGCCATTTCGACCAAAAAAGTCTCCCAAACCCGATGTGATTTGAGAATAAACCGCGCCTCTTGATAGCCCTCAGGCTTTAGAAAAACACCATAATATTTTTTATGGTCGACTAAATTTTTCTTAGCCAACCGCTTAATCATCTCCGTCGCACTCGGCGCAGAAACTTTGAGTTCAGTCGCAATATCCGTGATATTGACCAAATCAGCCGTCTTTTCTTGCAAATGATAAATCGCTTTCAGATAATCCTGCTCAGTCTTTGAAAATTCGTTCATATCAACCTTTCTAATACTCCATATCAATAGTTTAGCACACCCTAAAATTCATGTCAAGTATTTTTTAGGGTAAACTAAAAAAATATCATTCGAAAGTGATAATGTCTTAAGTAGGTCGAAACATAAAATGTCCCAAATGTTAAACTAATACTTATGAAAAGGATATTACTCACTGTGAATGAATTGAAAAAGTATCGTGTTATCAAGTTA
>NZ_BLLI01000073.1 GCF_011170085.1 Pseudolactococcus hodotermopsidis
GAAAGGCTCAGATTGCATTTTAGATTCAAGATGAACTTTTACCCATGTTTATCTTTACAAACGATTCTGAGCTAATCTGAGAGCTCTCAGGGTGTTCCTGGTTTGTCTTTTAACATGGATTCGGTCACTTTATTTTGCGTTTGATGTCAAAGGTGGCGAACAAGCACGTGAATACCACGTTCCTGTTCCTTTTCAGCCCTCTTTTGAACTTGGGGGAATTTTCTCGAAGAGAAAAGGGGGCTTGCCCCGTAAAATGCCCCTTGAAATTTCGTCAGAAATTTACCTTTTTTTCTTTTGATTTTGGAGTGAAAATCTAGTCAAAATTTTAGGTGGATACTCTTTTATTAATCTTTTATAAATCTTTTTAAGTTCTTTTAGGGGTCTGGGGACGGTTGGTATGACTGGGGTTAGGACACCTTTAAAGGGGCAAAATGGGGGGATAAAGGGGCGTAAATATACTTGACTTATATAATCTTTTTTTATATAATATTAAGAGACTAAAGAGAGGTATGACTTATGAAAGAAGTGACACGCTACAAAAATGAGATGAACACCCTATCCATTGGCAAATGGACAGCGGAAGAAATGAATTTCTTGTTCGCAATATTGACACAAGTTCGAGACGAGGGGACAAAAGAACTCAAATTCGACACATATACCCTGCGTGAATACGTTAATTTCGACCCTAAGAAGCCTGAACGTTGGAACAAGGCTATGGTGACAGTCGCTAACAAAGTAGGGCAATTAGTTTATAGAAATATCGAAGATAACGTTTTTCGAGTATTACCGCTATTTCAAGAGCTTGCTGTCGATATGACTGAGCATACTGTGACTGTTCAAGTGTCTGAAAAAATGGAGTATATTCTGAACCGCCTAAATATCGACACGAAAGAGTGGACGCAGTTTGACTTCTTAGAATTCGCAACCCTAAAATCTGTTTACTCAAAATCTGTTTACCGTTTTTTAAAACAATTTCGCAGGACAGGCTTTTGGAAAGTGACTATTGAAGATTTCAGATTGCTTTTAGCCATTCCAAAGTCTTATAGCCCTAGCGACATCGATAAAAGAGTATTAAAACCAGTCATGAACGAATTGCCAGCTATTTTTAAGGGCTTAAAAGTCCACAAAATCAAGTCACGCAGACGTGGCAATCAGTTGCTTGGGTTTGAGTTTACTTTCCAACAGAAACAAACAGGCACCTACATCGAAAACAAGTACGATAATCAAAATAAAAAGCAAACACCTGAGTGGTCTGACCCAAATTATAAAAATCAAACCACTGAGGAAGAAATTAAAAACCTTGAACAAATAAAAAAACAAGCTATTAAAAAAATGAACTTTGAAAACGAAGAACAAACAAGTTTTGATATTTAAAGTTCAGTTCTCTGGAACAACGAGCGACAAAACTATTACGTGAAATGATTGGTCAAAGTCGAAAAAATAACAAAAACAGGTGCAAGTTTTGTTAGGTGCAAAATTTGCACCTGTTCATTTTGTCAAAACTCTATGTACTTTTGACGCTTTTGGTGCAAGTTTTGCACTAAACACTGTTTTGGTGCAAGTTTTGAACCAAAATAGGCGGAAAACTGGTGCAAAACTTGCACTTTTAGACCAATTTCTGTCCCCCCTAGAAATCAAACCGCTCTGCGGTTTACCCCTATTTTGGGGTCAGATTCCCCTTATGCTCATAACGTAAATCAAGAAATTTAGCTGAAATTGGTATAGATTTGTTCAGAAAGGATAACACATGATTAACCTAGTAAAAAAATATTTTGACGATGATTTAAGTAATTTAGAAAACCCTATACTCACAGAAATTCCGCAATTTCAAAATGGACTGAGCATTAAACAAACTGGTAGCGACATGGAAATATTTCTTTATCAAAAACCATTTTCAGAAATTTTGGTTAAAGTCATCTATGATGAAAATCATGATGAATTATACCGAGATTGCTTAGTATACGAAAATGACGGTTGGACAATTTTACCATGACAAAAAAGATATTTAATACTTAAACGTTTTGGGTACTCCAATTCGGACTACGCAAAACGTAAAGTCCATTGCCTATTGACTTTTTCGGACTTTACGTTTTGCATTCTCTGAAATGTAAGGTAAATTTCTGACGAAATTTCCAGGGGCATTTTACGGGGCAAGCCTCCCTTTTTCCCAAGTTCAAAAGAGGGCTAAAAATGGACAGGAACCGTGGTATTCACGTTCTTGTTCGCCACCTTTGACATCAAACGCAAAATAAAATGACCGAATCCATGTTAAAAGACAAACCAGGAACACACTGAGAGCTCTCAGATTAGCTCAGAATCGTTTGTAAAGATAAACATGGGTAAAAGTTCATCTTGAATCTAAAATGCAATCTGAGCCTTTCTAGGGGGTATTTAAAGTTTTTTGTAAATCTTTTTAAAATTCGTCAAGAAATCAAGAAAGCTAAACTAGCTTGCCCGCTTTTTTTGACATAGATTTTGAAATCGTGGTATAATGAGTTTAGCGAAACATAGTAATTTGCAATTTACAACACAAAGACCCTAGAGACGGCGAATCTCTAGGGTCTTTTTTTGCACTAGCTGCGACGACTAGCGTGTGGGTTTATTTGATAGGCACGCCTTTAATCGTCATCATGCCCGTTAAACCAACGAGCAACCATCATCGAAATAAATTCAACGATAAGACCAGTTAAAACAGGGATGACAATCAACATAGTAATTTATTTTGCCATTTACAACAATATCTTTCTCCGCAATCAGAATATTTTTTTACCATTCCATCTTTTGATTAAAGTCGCGTCGTTCTTCATCACGAGCTACTTCAAGTTCTTCTTCTTTCTTTTTCAAGACTCTATCATACTCGTTAAATTTTTCTTCAAATTGAAAACTTAAATTTCTTGGGACACCATCAGGTAGATTTTGATAGAAACTAGAAACATAATCAACTAACTGGCTTGTTTTCTGGTTAGCTTCTCTTCGATAATCGTTTATGATTTGTTCTGCTTCATTAAAAAGACGTATATTGTTATCATGAGCATCCTCAAATTGTTGGCGTTCGTAATTGTCCATCATCATTTCCTCTAAACATTATCCTTCATTTCATTGGACTTTTCAAGTCTGGTTGAAAACTGCTTGTTTTCAACCTCTCTTCTGCTGCAACAGCAGATTGACCCGATAGCCCTTCTTTAAAGTTGGAGACAATAGTTTGACTTGCAAAATTGACCATCTCGGTTTTCTTTTCACTCAGGCTTTGAGATAAACTTGTACCTTGAGCTGTTATTTCTATTCTTTTTGCCATAAGAATAGCTGCGATAGCAATCCTTTCTTGCGTTTTCATCGTTTCTATTAATTGATTATTCATAAAATCTATATCTAAAAACGGATTTCCTAGCGTATTTTCATATAACATTTTCCTACCCCCAGTTCACTTTTGTCTCGTTCATCAAATCGTTAAATCCTGAAGCACCCTGTGCATCTACTTCTTGAATGTTTTGAGCGATTTTTAGCAAAGTTGTAGAAAATTGTTCTATCTCTGTTTGATATTTTTGAGTTGCCTTATTCGTTTCTTCTTCAATACCAACATTCCAAAAATGGGACAAATCAAAATCCGCTAATAGCTCCCCAACTTCCCAATAATTTAAATACTGAACAACATTATTCACTGCTTGTTGCGTATTAACAATATCTTTTTGAACTTTTTCTTTAGCAGTTGTTAATTTCTCTTTGACATCGGTCGTAAATTTCTCAGACTTTATGACAGCATCCTGTGCAACCATTTGTAATAGCTCTGCTCGAAGTTCTATTTTTTGAGCTCCTGTCGCTGAACGAATACGATTTTGATACTCAGGCATATGGTCTTCATTCCATTCCTCAGCTTTTTCTTTAGCTACTTTGATAATATATTTATAAGACTTATCAAACTCATCATAGATAGCCTTAGCTTGTGCTGCTGTCAATCCAAGTGCAATCAAACCGACAATACCACCTGAAAGTGCTGAAACAAGCAATGTAGTTGAAATTCCCACCGCAAGCGTTCCTACCTTAGCGATAGTATTTTGAATTAGATTTGCCAAATTAGTTCCTGCTTCTAACATTTCGGGATGAAAATCTTTCGTTGCGACTAACGGTTTCCCTTGAGCATCTATCTGGAATTCACCAAAATCATGACTACTATTTTTGCTTTCAAAAGTTGTATTAAAATTTAGCGGTACAATAACATATACTGTACCAAACTGTTCTTCATAAGGTGCTGTCCGATTCAACATACTTACAATATCAAATGGATTTACATAGTAGGTAACTTTTTTCCCACTTTCTTTGATTTCTTTATCTGTCAGTCCCATATTTTTTAAACTCTGTGTCACATCTGGCCCATCAAATAGCACCACTTCCCCTATCGTTTCAAAAGCTTTTGGATCATCTTGATAAAGTTTGGCGACTGCTTGTGCTGCAATCATCGTACCAAGTGAATGACCTGTGACATTGAGTTTGGCGTTCGGCGCTTGTTCATTTATCTCTTTTATTTTTGATACCAAAGCCTGATTGGCAAGTTTGGCTTGGGGGATATAGGAGTTGGTCAGAGCGAAATTGGCATCATTACCTATCCAGTCGTTTAGCGTGTCAAGCCCTATAGCATCACTCCCTCGAATAGCCAAATAGGTTTGTTTCGTCTCTTTATTAAGTTTTGGCGTATCTGTCACAAAATAAGCATTAAAACCAGCCTCAGAATCTGTCAATAATCCTTTTTGTTTCTCGCCAGTGATATGAGTTTGAGTTTCATAACCACCATTCATTTTAGGAACTTGGGTAGTCATTGTTTTATCTGTGACTTTTAGTGTTGGGTCGGGTTGGAGGTAGACGATGCCACCTTCTTTAAAATCAAAAGGAGCACTTTCTTTGTTGTTAAATGCTTCTTTTTGTTCATCATTCCATTTTGTGGAACTGTAGGGGAATTGTATGGGACGGTCCTTATAAGCAGCTTGAGCTAAATCTGCATAAATATTGGAGTTGTTATTTAAATTAGTCATTTTATTTCACCTCGAAATAATCATAGTTAGCATTTATTGTGTACATATCCTTAATGACATCAGGCTTGCTTATATTATCCGGTTCTACTGCAAAACCAAAAGCATTAATTTTTACATTTTTACTATCAAAAATATTAATCCTCAAGGAAAGAATATTCTCTCCGCCCTGTGGAGTTCCATTCCCAACAACTTCTGATTCAACTGAATCCCAATCGAATTGCACACTTTTAACTTTCGGATTTTGTGCTTTAACATAATCTGTCATCTCTTGTTCATGCTTTTTTAGATAAGCAATATAGTCTGCCTTTGTAGGTTTAGTAAAGTCTTTGATTAGAAAAATATCAAATGGTGTTTTCATTTGTGTCATGATTATTCCTCCTGTAAATATAATTAATATGACTGATATGCCAATCATGATTTTATTTCGTCTTTTCATACACTCAGCCTCAGTTTTCTAACAATTTTTTAGGATAGGAATGGTCAGAGTGAAATTGGCATCATTACCTATCCAGTCGTTTAACGTGTCAAGTCCTATAGAATCACTCCCTCGAATAGCCAAATAGGTTTGTTTCGTCTCTTTATTAAGTTTTGGCGTATCCGTCACAAAATAAGCATTAAAACCAGCCTCAGAATCTGTCAATAATCCTTTTTGTTTCTCGCCAGTGATATGAGTTTGAGTTTCATAACCACCATTCATTTTAGGAACTTGGATAGTCATTGTTTTATCTGTGATTTTTAGTGTTGGGTCGGGTTGGAGATAGACGATGCCATCGTTTGGAAGATTCGTGCCACCTTGAGTAAAACTAGTTTCTCCGCTATTAGTCTTGTAGATGGTGTCTTGAGAGTAGTCATACAACTGTTCTTTTTTATTATTACTTTTAATTGGAAAATTAAGTGGTCGTTTATTATATGCTGATTCGGCTAAATTAGCATATATATTATTAAAGCTTCCTAGATTACTCATAATACTTTGCTCCCCCGTCTATTCTTAATGGTTGTGATAAATACATTGCACTTATTTTAGGAAAAGATTTTTCATCTTTTAACTGCCAAGTCATGGTTAAACTAGAATCTTCAATATTATTAAATTTTCCTGATATATCTAAATAAACTCCAGCTCCTTGTGGCGTTCCGTTACCTGCCACACCTACGTCCACACTATCCCAGTCCCATTGCACGCTTTCGACTTTCGGATTTTCAGATTTGACATAATCTGTCATTTCTTGTTCATGCTTTTTCAAATAAGCAATTTGTTCTTCTTTTGTTGGCGTTGTATAGTCTTTGGTTAAAAAAATATCAAATGGTGTTTTCATTTGTGTCATGATAATGCCTCCTATAAATATAATTGATACTGATACACCAATAATAATTTTATTTCGTCTTTTCATACGCTCAGCCTCTGTTTTCTACTAATTTTTAGGATAGGAATGGTCAGAGTGAAGTTGGCATCATTACCTATCCAGTCGTTTAGCGTGTCAAGCCCTATAGCATCACTCCCTCGAATAGCCAAATAGGTTTGTTTCGTCTCCTTTATTAAGTTTTGGCGTATCTGTCACAAAATAAGCATTAAAACCAGCCTCAGAATCTGTCAATAATCCTTTTTGTTTCTCGCCAGTGATATGAGTTTGAGTTTCATAACCACCATTCATTTTAGGAACTTGGGTAGTCATTGTTTTATCTGTAATTTTTAGTGTTGGGTCGGGTTGGAGATAGACGATGCCATCGTTTGGAAGGTTGGTGCCACCGCTTACTTGAACTTCTCCTTTTTTATTCAATGCATCCTCTGAATAATTAAAAGGAGTTTCTGTTTCTTTTTTTGCATAAGGTGGAAAATTTTTAGGTCGGTTATTATAGGCTGATTCAGCTAAATTAGCGTAAATATTGTTAAAATTTTCTAGATTACTCATATAATTTAGTTCCTCCTTCTATTCTAAAATCTTGCATTTGATAAAAATTATTCATATCCGGAAAAGATTTTTCATTTTTTAATTCAAAACCTATAGTAAAGCTAGAATCTTTCATCTCATTGAATCGCCCTTCAATAGTTAACATCCAGCCTCCACCTTGAGGAGTTCCATTCCCAATTTGTCCAACATCAACAGTATCCCATTGCCATTGGATAGATTTGATTTTAGGGTTCCACCCTTCAACTCCCTTTGTCATTTCTTGCTCATGCTTTTTTAAATAATTGATTTGTTCTTCTTTTGTTGGTTTGGTATAATCTTTAGTTAAAAAAATATCAAACGGTGTTTTCATTTGTGTCATGATAATGCCTCCCATAAATATAATTGATACTGATACACCAATAATAATTTTATTTCGTCTTTTCATACGCTCAGCCTCAGTTTTCTACCAATTTTTAGGATAGGAATGGTTTAGGAACAAGTCTACTATTTTATTTAAATGATTTTTCTATTGCATATATTATAGCGCCATTTTAAAACATTTGTCAAAGATTAAAATTTTTGATAAGTAGATATATCATTCGAAAGTGATAATGTCCTATTAAAGAGTTTTGAATTGACAAAAAAATCGGAAATTTTTTCAGTTCTTTAGAATAATTTTGCAACGCAGGCATGTAAAATTTTAAGCGGAGAGTTTGAGAGGTAAGACCTCTCATTTGGCAAATTTATTTGCCAAGCCCACGGCAGGTGTCGGCAGAAAGCCCCCGTACTTTCGAACACAACGTGTCAAAAGTACATAAGCGTTACTTTTGTCAAAAGTAACAAAACTTTGTGCTATAATAAAGCTAGATTATCTTAATTTAAGCGAGGTCAAAATTTATGCTTGAAGTATCAGTTTCATTCCGAACATCTGGAAAATCGACAAGTATTTCTCACAATAATCGAGAAATTTCTGACGAGAAAAAATACGATGAATTTCATAATCACATCGATTGGACGAAAACTTCTGAGAATATTTTGCTTGTCAAAAAATCAATTCGAGAAGTGTACAAAGAAAATTTTTCGGTTGCGCTTGAAAATTATAATTCAAAACAAAAACGTAGCGATAGAAAAATTGATGATTATTATCTCAAAGTTAAAAACGATGGTTCGTTAGATTTGCAACGAGAATTTATTATTCAGTTCGGCGATAAAAATTTTGTAGAAAATTCTACAAACGCTCGAGAAATCTTTGCGCAAAAATTAGTTGAGTACGAAAAATGGTTTGAAAAAGAATTTCCTGATTTGAAAGTTTATAATGCTGTGGTTCATATGGACGAGGCAACGCCACATTTGCATTTGAATGTGGTTCCTGTTGCTGACGGCTATAAACAGGGAATGTCACAACGTCCATCTTTTTCAAAATGGTTGAAGAACAACGATTTAGATTTCACTGAATTTTGCCAGGTGCAAACTGAAAAACTTGAAGATTTTTTAAAACAAGTTGGTGCTGAAAGAAAAAAAGTTGGTAGTCATGATTATGTTAAACCTAATGAATATCGAAAAATGATGAGAGAGGCTGAGAACGTCCTAGAGCGTGCGAAAGAGCAAGCAGATGAAATTATAGCTAAAACACGTTCAGAAGCTCTTAAAATCGATTCTGAGGCATCTGAGGTGCAAAATCAGCTAAATACCTCTAAAAATATTTTGGAACGCTTAGAAAGCAAAATAGAGCCTCTCAGAAACGAAACAGAGATTTTAGATTTAAAACTTCAAAAATCAAAACTTGAACTCGAACTATTTGAAACGACACCAGAAAAATTTTTAAAAACTGAACCTAATTTAAAATTATTTCAAGTTGCAGACATAATCAATAAAGCTTCAAGCAGTTTTACAGGTCTGAAAGGAATTACGTTAGATGCCTTGAAAAAAATTCGAGATGTCGTAAAGCAATTGTTTGATACTGTTGAGTTGCAAAGAAAATATATTCGTCATTTGGAAATTGAGAACAAAAAATTAAAAGACCCAGAACGTTATTTGTCTCTTGATGAACGGATTAAAAGAGCTGAAAAACAACAAAAAGAACTGTCTGGCAAAAGTGTAAATCTTGATTTTAGCCAAAATAAAAACAAGGGGCTCTATCGTTGACTTGCTGTAATTAGACGAGCAGGCGCCTGCTCGGTTAGGGCGATAGCCCTAACAACCCGATAATTTTGACAAAAAACTTGGAAAAATGCTATAATAACTATGCACTAGAGTATGCTAAATAACACCAAAGCACCCCATCGGGCAAGATGGGGTGCTTTTTTTACGTTCCTTTCGGATTAACGGGTAGGCTCGCTGTCGTTTTTGTCACGGTCAAACCATTTGCAAATGTAGTGGGCAACTACTTCTGCCAAAACCGAGACAACGAATTCTGCTAGAGTATGCAAGGATAACACCTCCCTCCTAGCTGATGTCTAGGGGACAGCTATTTAATTATAGCACAGAAAAAGTTAGATTTGAGAGAGTGTAAACGTTACTTTTGACAAACTCTTTATTTTTTTACATCCCCCTAGAAAGGCTCAGATTGCATTTTAGATTCAAGATGAACTTTTACCCATGTTTATCTTTACAAACGATTCTGAGCTAATCTGAGAGCTCTCAGGGTGTTCCTGGTTTGTCTTTTAACATGGATT
>NZ_BLLI01000074.1 GCF_011170085.1 Pseudolactococcus hodotermopsidis
ATCGACGTATTTCAAGGGAAAGAATTTTGATTGAGAATATCAATGCTAAAATCAAAACCTTTAAGTGTATGGCTCAGAAATATCGTAATCGAAGAAAGAGGCACTTACTTCGGGCGTCCTTAATTTGCGGTATTATCAATTTCGAAATTTAATTTCGGGAGAAGTCTAATAAGCGATAGCTGTTCAAAAGAATCATATCCATTAAAAATCAATCTATAATTTTTTGAAACATCAACTGCAAATTGATTGTTTTTATCACCTTGAAGTTTTTGAGACAAAATTTTCATTTCATGCGTTTGTCGTGTTTTTTAACGAACCATTTAACTAGTAGCAGGTCATTTTTATCACCTATCTATAACTCTTGCATATTAACTCCATGACCAACTACTGCTACACCATTTCGTTTCTTATCCAAATTTTGAAGCATAAATAATTTTAGTTCAAGTATTTCCATTCCAAAACTTAATTTATGAAAAGAGTCGATATAAACCTTTCGTATCACTGATTTCATCAAAAATAGATATGATTTCGTCAGATTGATAGTAAATACCACGTTTTTCTGTCCCAATTTGCCTAATAATCTGGTATTCCTTAGCTCTATTTAACAAATTATTCACTGTACGTAGACTGATGCCCATTTTTTCAGAAAGTAGCTGCGAATTAACAACTGGGTTCTCAACTAATAGATACAGGAGATTAACAAGATTTTTATTTCGTCTTTGGTCAATCGTGACCATCCAAGTATCTAACGTTTTATCTATTTTCTGGCTAATCTTAGTGCCAATACTTACCGCTAATTTTAAAGCCTCTGAGATTTGAACAATAATAAGTAAGGGATTACCATTTTGATAGTCCTTTATTGCGGCCATATAGCTTTCGATATTGGCTAATAAACCACTTGATACGGGTAAGGTAACAGATAAAAGAATTTGTTCTGATTTTAACATCCGATGGATAAGTGTCCGACCGGTACGGCCATTACCGTCCACAAAAGGATGAATTGTTTCAAATTGTGCATGAAATAGCGCCGTTTTGACAATTGGATTTAGGTCTTCTCGCTTAGAGAAAGAAATCATATCATTCAAATACTCATCTATTCGATTAGCAACTGGTGGAACAAATAAAGCATCATGCGGACTATAAGAACTCCCGCCAATTCAAACTTGCTCATCACGAAAATGACCACCAAAATCTTCTCCAGAGGGTTCTATCAAATTCTTGTGTATTTCTTTGATAACATCTTTGTCAATATCTGAATCAGATTTAATAGCTTCACGCATAGCTTTAACGTTACCCAAAATCAATTTAGCATTATGTGATGCTTCAACGTTCAACTCTGCTAGCGCTATATTTCGAACACTTGAGGTAAGATTTTCGATTTGTGAACTCGCAGCCGATTCACTTCGCAACAGTAAAGCAGGAAAAGAATACTTTTTCTCCTGCTGAATAGCATCAAATCTAGTAATAGCGACCAGTACTTCATCCAATAAAAGTTGGATTTCATTTGTCAAATCAATTCCAATTGACGCAATTTTGAAAGGAACTGCTGCTAAATAATCTTCTTTTATTTTGGCCCTTTGGCGCTTTGAAATATAAGTAACATCTAAGCTACTTTGCCAAGGTACTCTCTCGTAGAGTTTGGTTGCGACTTTTATCTTTAAACAGTCAACTCCCGAGACTTTTCTTGTCATTTGGGGGCAAACAATTACAGTGAATATTCCCATGGCCTATTCATGACAATTATTGATTGCTAGTCTCATTTTCAGTCAAATTCCCGAGCAGATTTTGACAAGATAAGAAAAATATTACATTTTCGTTACAAATCAGCTCTACCACTTCTCTATATGTGGTATAATTGAGATAGAGCTAGAAACGGAGCCACACATGACAGCTAAAAGAACCTATACGAATTTTTCGTCCTACCCGCCGAAGCCCTCTTCCGAGAGCAGCAACACTTCCCTGTTTCACGATGGACAGCGCATTACTTGCTTTTCGAGTGCGCTTGATGAGGTAGTGACTGGCATTTTGGTCAAATGTCTCACAAATTCTTGTATCGTTGATATTTCTGAAAGCGAAGTCCTCAACGACCACGACCGAAAAGTGTTAAACAACAAAATTGTTGTTTCTTATCAAGATATTGTCAAATGAAAAATAGAAAAATCGCCTGAAAACTGTTTTAAAAACATTGATTTCAGGCGATTTTCTATTTTTGTAAATCCATTTTACCATACCAACGATATAGCTATTTATTATATCAAAGTTACGTTTAGTTATAACTATTAACTATATCAAACCTAAGATTTTAACTGTTTGTCAAAAAAACTGCCACATGATAAAATTTTCTCATACTCAAAAAATTAGGAGAAAATCGGTCATGATCCAAACATCAGTCAGCAGTTTCTTGCGCATTGGCGAAAAGCGGGAACTCAAATTCGCAACTGAAGCATATTGTCGCAAAGAAATTTCTGAAAACAATTTGCAAGACATCGCCCGCACGCTTCGGATTAAGCATTGGCAGCTACAACAAACAACTGGCATTGATTATATTGCCTCAAATGACTTTTCCTTTTACGACCAAGTTCTCGATACGGCAAATCTTTTCAACATTGTCCCAAAACGCTATCGAGATTTGAAGTTAGGGGGACTTGATACCTACTTTGCTCAAGCTCGTGGCTATCAAGGCAAAAACGGCGACGTTAAGGCGCTTGCGATGAAGAAATGGTTCAACACCAATTACCATTATATGGTGCCTGAATTTGACAGCGCAACAGATATTCGCTACATTGGGCGCAAGTTAGTTGATGAGTTGATTGAATCTAGGGAAAACGGTATCAAAACTCGTCCTGTCATTATTGGCCCTTTTACGCTTTTAAAATTAGCCGATTACAAGGATGGTAGAAAAGCGACAGATTTCATTACGCCGTTTGTCACAGCATTTACAGCGCTTTTGACTGAACTTGGTAACCTTAATGTTGACTGGTTTCAATTTGACGAGCCTGCGCTTGTTAAGGATTTGAGCCTTGACGATTTGGCACTTTTCAAAGCCTTATATCAGCCAATTCTCGCAGCTCGTGGTTCTGTCAAAACTTTGCTCCAAACCTATTTTGGCGACATTCGTGACGGTTATGAAACAATTACAGCGCTCGGTTTTGACGGATACGGACTTGATTTTGTCGAGGGCGTTCAGACACTTGAACTCGTCCAAAAACACGGTTTTCCTAAAAATGCCGCCCTTTTTGCAGGTGTTATCAATGGCAAAAATATTTGGCGTAACCAGTATAGCCAAACGCTTGAACTTTTGAACAAATTGTCAAACATAACAACTCTTACCATTAGTACCTCTTGTTCGCTCCAACACGTTCCCTACACGACAGAAAATGAAGAAAAGCTGTCAAATCAAGTTTTGGCACATTTTGCTTTTGCCAAGGAAAAATTAACCGAGTTAGCCGAACTAAAAGGCATTTTGACAAATTCAGATACTGAAGCGCTAATTAAAAACAAACGGTTATTTGACGGCACACGGATTGTCCGCAATACTGAGTTACTCAAGCAAATCGCTAACTTGACCGAAGCCGATTTCACCCGCACACCAGCATTTTCAGAACGTGAAAATAGTCAAAAAGCCCACTTTAATCTGCCAATTTTGCCGACAACAACAATCGGTTCTTTCCCACAGACGCGCGAGGTTCGCGCCAATCGTGCAACCTATCGCAAAGGCGCGAAAACACGTGAAGATTACGACAAATTCATCCTAGAAGAAATCAAGAAATGCGTGCAATACCAAGAAGAAATCGGACTTGATGTCCTCGTCCACGGCGAGTTTGAGCGCAATGATATGGTTGAATTTTTTGGCGAAAACCTCAACGGCTACGTCTTTACACAATTCGCTTGGGTGCAAAGCTACGGTACACGCTGTGTCAAACCGCCAATCATCTGGGGCGATGTAACGCGTCACCAACCAATCACAACTTTTTATAGCAAATATGCCCAATCTCTGACCCAAAAACACGTCAAAGGCATGCTGACTGGACCTGTTACCATTCTCAATTGGTCATTTCCACGCGAGGATATTAGCTTGCGCGAATCAGCACAACAAATCGCTCTCGCTATTCAAGAAGAAGTTCTTGATTTAGAGGCAAATGGTATTGAAATCATCCAAATTGATGAGGCAGCGCTTCGAGAAAAACTGCCTTTGCGCAAGTCCGACTGGTTCAGCCAATATCTTGACTGGGCAATTCCTGCTTTTCGACTCGTTCACAGCAAGGTCAAACCTCAAACGCAGATTCACACGCACATGTGTTACGCCGAGTTTGAGGATATTATCAAAGCCATTGACGATATGGATGCAGATGTTATCTCATTTGAGGCAAGCCGCTCCGACCTCTCAATTCTCAAAGCGCTCAAGGCTAACAATTTCCAAACTCAAGTCGGTCCTGGCATTTATGATATTCACTCGCCACGCGTGCCATCTGTCAGCGAGATGACCACAACCATTGACAACATTCTCGCCGAACTACCGCTTGAAAAAATTTGGATCAATCCAGACTGTGGTCTGAAAACACGTAGCAATGCCGAAGTCGCAGAAAGTCTTGTCAACCTCATTGCAGCACGGCAGGCTGTTATTGATAATTTATAATACAAAACTTGCATGAAAACAGTCGTTTCATGCAAGTTTTGTATTCACAAGAAAACGCTTATCCCTTTATCTTTGCAACCAAACAATCAATTTCTGCAAAATTCAAGCGCGCGATATTTAGCCGAACAGCAGGCACTTTATCACCAAAAATGAAACTCGGCAGAAACAGAATATTTTCATCAAAAAGTCGATTGATTACTGGCTGCGGAAGTTTCAGCCAAATATAAAAACCGCCCGATGGTCGCAGACAAACAAATTCATTCCCAATTTTATCGAAAAAGTAAGTCATTCTCGCTTGAATCTGCTTACGCAAGTCAGCTAATTTCTCCTCAAATGAGGCATCAGCTAACGCAAATTTCGCCAAAACTTGCGGAAAAATGCTCAAAGTCAAGTCCAGATCTGCCCGCGCAGCCGACAATTTTTCAAGCACAGCAGGTGGCGCACTAATCCAACCAATTTTTGTCGTTGAACCAATGATTTTCGATAGCGAGCCGATGTAAATCACGTTCTGAGCGTCTAATTTTTTCAAAGGTGGTAAGCGTTTTGCTGTGTCAAATGGTAGAAAACCAAACGCATCATCCTCAATAATCGGTACTTTATAGGCTTGGCAAAGTTTAATCAAACCTTTTCGTCTGGCTAGTGACATGGTGCTACCAGTTGGATTCTGAAACGTTGGATTGAGTATAACCAACTTGATACGGTGCTTAAGAATCTCATTTTCTAACGCATCAAGTCGCATTCCTTCAGCATCCATTGGCACCCCAAACAAACGACTCCCCGCCGTTTGAAATAATTTGAGTGCATACAAAAATGAGGGCTGACAAATCGCCACAGAATCGCCTGAATTTAGCAATGTTTGAACAAGCAAAAACAGTGCCTGATGACCTCCTGACGTTATCATCACTTGCCAAACAGGCATTTTAAGGGCGTATTCACGCGCTACCAAGTCAGCAATCGCCTGTCGCAATGGAAAATAACCTAATTCATCCTGATTTTTATCCTCTTGAATAAAATCACGCCAATTTATCTGCGGAAACTCAAAAGCTGGTACTAAATCAAGTGGCAATTCGCCAGTATATGCATCCAAAAAAGGCTGTTTTCCTGTCAGTTTTTCCTTAAGTTTCACCATAAATCGCGCATTTTCATCACTCGGATTGCTAGCAATCATCTCGTGCCAGTCAACAACAGGCTCGCTAAGCAAGCCCCACTTATCACTATTGACAAAAGTCCCACTGCCTTGTTGACGATTTAGAATGCCTTTTGCCACAAGTTCATCCATTGCCCGCACAATTGTTGAGCGGTTGACCCCTATCAACTCAGCAAGTTTGCGTTCTGAGGGCAATTTTTCACTTGGCAGTAACACACCGTTTTGGATATTTTGCGTGATATATTTCATGATTGACTGATAAATCGGTGTTTTAGCTTCTTTTTTAATTTCCCACATCTGACGTCTCCTAAAATTGGTTGGTAAAAAAACAAGCCAATTGGTTGTTTCTTTTACTATATCAAATGATACAATAAAAGACAAGCTATAAGCAAATACGGAAAAAGGAAATTTTATGAAGAAAACTTTGACAATTGCTGGCAGTGACTCAACTGGTGGCGCGGGTTTACAAGCCGATTTGAAAACGTTCCAAGAACTCAATACCTTTGGTATGAGCGCCATCACATCAATTGTGACCATGGCTATTGACAATAATTGGTCACATGATATTGAGACAATTTCCCCCGAAACGGTGCGCCGACAGCTCAAAACGATTTTTGCGGGTGGCAATCCTGACGCACTAAAAACTGGCATGCTCGGCGATATTCGCACGATTACCGTTGTCCGCGAGATGATTGATCATTATCATCCGAAAAACATCGTGATTGATCCTGTCCTCGCTTGTAAAGGAACGGCTGGGATTCTTCTGTCAGAAAATGCTGATAGCATTCGCAAACTTCTGCTGCCTGTGGCAGATATTACAACGCCAAACTTGGTAGAAGCTGGCATTTTATCAGGAATGGGCGATTTAAAAACAACTGATGATATGAAAAATGCCGCCAAAATCATCCATAACTACGGTGCGAAAAATGTCGTTATCAAAGGTGGCAGACGACTTGACGGCGCTCAATCTATCGACCTCTTCTACGACGGCAAGAATTTTCACAAACTGACAAAACCAATGATTCACACCGACAATAATCACGGTGCAGGCTGCACATTCGCTGCCGCAATTACCGCTAGTTTGGCAAATGGCGAGTGTCTGTTAAACGCTGTCAAAATCGCTAAAACGTTTGTTCACGAAGCAATCAGCCAAGGCGCACCTTTCAATAATTATCTCGGACACATCTGGCATGGGGCTTATCGCAATATGACTCACGAAACAGGAGAAAACACATGAACTCAGAAATTACGCATAACAAAACGAAAAAACTCATCTTGTCTGCGCTCTTTGCAGCACTCGCTTACGTCTCAATTCAATCGCTTCATGTCTCTATCCTAGCGCCTATCGGTGCGCCATTTTTCCATGTCGGAAACGCCGTCGTTGCCCTCGCTGCGCTTTATCTCGGTCTTGGCTACGGCACTTTTTCAGGCGCTATCGGGCTTGCGCTCTTTGATGTCATGAACGGCTATGCAGTCGGCATGCCCGTCGTTTTCGCTGGAAACCTCCTCGTTGCCCTGACCATTCAGATTACTTTTAAACTTTTCCACAAGTTTTTTGGCAATAAAATCTGGACGGTTACACTCGCGACAACTTCTGGGGTCGCAGTCAAACTCATCACAGACTTCCTAAAAGGACTGATAAACGCAATGATTGCAGGCGCAACATTTATGCCAGCCGCTGCCGCTGCTTTCACATCACTCCTAGCCACCGCAATCAACGGTATTGGCACAATTCTTATCGTCTCTTTACTCTATTTCCCACTCAAATCAATTTTGAACAAAATTGTGAAATAAATCAAAAAGTTAGCCGATTTCGACTAACTTTTTGATTTAACTCACTTCATGCCCAACAAATCCCTTTCGAGCAAAAAAAGTCAGTATTGGCAGCAAAACGTTACAAAACCAAGCGCGTGCTGAAAATAAATCCAGTATAAGCGGTAAAAGTTTGCGCCTGCGGTTACTCGGCACATGGTGATGCTTTGCGTCTATGGCGCAACGCTTTCAAGTATCATGTTTTTTTGTCGGGCACAATTTCCGCACTTGCACCAGCAGACAGCGCTCGTATCCAAGATTTGCCCTCTAATTGTTGGAAATTTTCACTTCTGCCAGTCAAGACAATGCTATTTAATAACGCATATTTTTTATTTATCAAATGATTATTTGTCAAAATAGCATCCAAAATCGCGCGTTCTTCCTTATTTCATTTCACCCGCAGTCTTTTTTCAAAGTCTCAAAAACCTCAGCCAAGCCATTTTCATCTTCTAAATAAAGATGCTCTGTTTTTTTATCAGTTTGCGTCCCCTAATTGACCCAATACCAGGCTTGCATCAGATTATTCGGCAGCATTTTTTTGACTTCTTCGTAAGTATAAGGCTTGTCAAATGAAATGCCGACTTCAACCACACGTTTCTCCGTTTTCACAACATTTGCTAAATCATTTGGAACGCTAACCGCTTGATATAAATCTTCTGGAAATACTGACCATGACGAGCCTCTTTTCCCATATTTTTTTGTGTAATTCCCTTCTTTGATTGCCTTTTTTTGAATAGGAATCGTTATAAATTCGTAGGTCGTATTTGGATTATAAAAAGTCATCTCACCCCCCTCAGGATAAGAAGTGTCACCAATTTCCCAAAAATCTGCCTTACCTACTTTATCAATAAGATTATAACGTGCCTCAACCTTCCCCACTCCAACCTATAACCAGCAACATCTTTTTGCACAGATATAGTTGTTCTCCCATTATACAGCGCAAGCCCTGAAGAACCATAATCTATTGTGGCCACATTAGGTGCCATAAATTTAACTCTAGTTTCAAAATACTTTTTTTCTTCTTCGTCAATTCTTCAAACTTATCCACATCAAATTTATAAGTTGCCATTTTCTTTCACCTCTAAATATATTTTTTAAACGCCTTTTTCGCCCAATACAACTTGGTATTAACCGTCGCTAACTTCATTTCCAAGAGAAAACCAATCTCCTCATAACTCAGCGGCTCGTCATAACAAAGGAGCAAAAGCGCAGTATAGTCGGGCTCACATAGGAATCTTCCAAGCGCTTAATCTAAAATTCTGCGACTTTTTCATCAAACGTCGCAAAATTTTCCTCAAGAATCTCAGCATACCGCTTTTTCCACCGATACATATCCCGAAAATGATTAATCACCACCTTATACAACCAAGCCCTCATATCACTCGGCGGAATGATATTGCTCGTCTTGATAATTTTTACCAAAGCATCTTGAGCAATGTCCTCAGCATCCTCACGACTCGCCCCATTTTTATGCAAATAATAGGAAACCTCACGCGCCAACACCACCAACATCTGCTCAAATCCGTCCAACTCCAACGTCACCCCACCTCCCCTCATTAATATAACGAATGAACTTGTCAAATCTATACATTTGTTGATCACGGGCGTTTCATAAATTTAATTTTTCTGGAATATACATGTAAGTTATCGATTTAATTTTTAGTTAATCTATTTTAAAAGTTATTTTCGTAGAAATATTTTGAAATACCAAAGTTATTGATTATATTTTGAAATATTTTTGAA
>NZ_BLLI01000075.1 GCF_011170085.1 Pseudolactococcus hodotermopsidis
AGATAATTGAGGGATAAGAAAAGCATATCTTCAACTGATAATTTACTGTGACGACCTCGACGGTTATGTTTTTCATGATAAGCGGTCTTAAGAAGAATGCTCATAGATTCAAAGGTTGGACGTTTAAAATGACTATCGCTGAGTTTGGTGAGGGATTCATAGTTCATGACTATAGTATAACAAATTTTTTTATTTTTGGGAGAAGTCTATTATTTGACAGAGCCTGCCACCCCATTGTAAATATATTTTTGAAGGGTCAAAAAGAGGACGAGAATCGGAATCACGACAATCACAACGCCTGCCAAGATAACAGGCCAATTGCTGCCGTATGGGCCTTTAAAGGCAAAAAGTGCTGTCGAAATCACTTTCAGCTCGGGATCGGGCATGTAGAGATAAGGATTGTAGAAGTCATTATAGAGCCCAACACCGCTGATAATCAGCATGGTCACAATCGGTGCTTTGAGATTTGGCAAAATAATCTTGTAGAAAATCTGGAAATAGCTTGCGCCGTCAAGGAAGGCTGATTCGTCAAGCGAAATCGGAATTTCATCCAAATATTGCATAAAGATATAAAGTGAAATCACATCAGAACCAAGATTTAGTAAAATAACTGACCAAATTGTATTGACCAAACCCATTGAATTAATGATTTTGAAGGTCGCAACTTGACTCGTAATGGCGGGAATCAGCATGGCTGCTGTAAAAGCAAGCAAGATGAGTTTTTTGCCACGAAATTCAAAACGATTCATGGCATAGGCGAATGCTGAGCCGACTAACAATTTCCCACACATTGAAATCACGAAAATAATTAACGTATTTTTGAAACCAGTCAACATTTGCCCTTGGACAAAGGCGAGCTTGTAGTTGCTAAAGTCCAGTTTTTTCGGCAATGATAAGACACTTGTGCTAAGAAATTCTTGATTGGACTTGAAAGAGCCAATAAAGACAACTAAAAGTGGCAAAAGCGCAACAATCGCACCCAAAATGAGAATCACATATTTGACGATTGTGCCTAAGGTTAATCTTTCTTTTCTCATTTTTTATTTCCCCTTTCAGTAATCAAGCGTTGTAGCAAGGTCACAAGAACAACAATCACAAGCAAGATAATCGCCATAGCACTGGCAAGACCCAGTTTGTTGTATTTGAAAGCTGTATTAATAGTTTGAATAACAAACGTCATCGTACCGTTTGAGCCACCTGTCATGATAAATGGAATATCAAAGACTGACAGAGAACCAGAAACAGACAAGATGATATTCAAGAAAATGATAGGTTTGATTGCTGGTACGATAATATAACGGAAAATGCTCCAAGAATTTGCACCGTCAATTTCTGCTGCCTCGTACACTTCTGGATTGACTGACTGAATTGCCCCGAGAAAAATCAAGAAATTAAAGCCAATATAACGCCAAGTTGACGTAAAGGCAAGTGAAATGTTATTAATATCACGATTGCCAAGCCATAACTGTTTGAAACCGCCCATACCAATCATCTTTAAAACAGAGTCAAGCGTGCCATTTTCCTTGAAAAAATAGAGGAAGATGAAACCAATCGCAACACCATTGAGCAGATAAGGAAAGAAGAGAATCCCTTTCCAAAAATTAGCAAACTTGACTTTAAATGACAGCAAGGTCGCAAAAAGGAGCGCTAAACCAAGTTGGACAAAGCCCGACAAGAAGTAATACAAACTTGTCTTGAAAACGATAAAATAATTCGGATCAGTCAACACTTTTTTATAGTTGGCAATGCCGACATTGTTTTTGCTGGGCGAAAAACCGTCCCAATCAGTAAATGAATACTGAACCATTTTAACGAGCGGATAGTAAGTGAAAGTCAACAGCAGAGCGATAGGAATGACTGTAAAAAGCACAATCAATAGTTTTTTCTCTGTCTTAGCTTGTAGATTAAACATAAGATTCCTTTCTGTCTTAAAAGTAAAGACTGGCTATTGGCCAGCCTTTAATATGTTATTTAGTGTACTCGTCTACTGCTTTTGCCCATTTTGTATTGAGATCTTTCATGATGTCAGCAAAGCTTTCTTTGGTGTTCCCGATACCAGCGTCAACGATGCGACGTTTTTGGTCTTCAGTTGACCCAACACCGACTTCTGAGGCGTTATTAACATCTGAAAAGAGAGATTCTTTACCAGCTGGTGCAGGCGTTTCTTCAATCAGCACAACTCCCGCATCCGCAAGACCTTGGAGAGCAATTGGCATATCTGCCCCTTTGACTGCTGACAAACCACCATTGACTTCAGCATAATCAGATTTATCAACCATCCAGTCAATGAATTGGCGCGCTGCTTTTTTCTTAGCATCTGATGAATTAATATTGATACCATAGTTGTAATCGCCACCAATCGCTAGATAGGTTTTGCCGTCTACTTGATTAGGGAAAGCTTGGAAAGTCACATTTTCAGCGTTTGCCTCATTGGCAACTTGAAGTTGTGGAATCGCCCATGACCCAAGTAATAATGTGCCGATTTTACCATTGGCAAAGTCAACTTTTGATTGTTCCCAGTCAGTTGTTGTCGGATCATTTTCAATCAAACCTCTACTTGCTAATTCGTACAAAGTTTCATAAATTGTCCACATAGTTGAGCCCTCTGTAAAGGCTTTAGTATCATTTGCCATTTCAAATGTGAAATCTGGATTGCCCGAAACACCCGCACGGATAAAGTCCCAGTTTGACAACACCCAACCAGCTGCGTAGTTGGTGTAAAATGGTGTCACACCGTCAAGTTTTTTCTCAGCTTCCATCAATTTGATGAAGTCTTCCGTTGTTGTTGGAAATTCTTTATAGCCAGCGTCATTCATGACTTTTTTATTGACAAGTAAACCTGTTGCATTCACTTGTGAGGGGAGACCGTATTGCGTGCCCTCATATTGACGGTCAGCCAAGAGCATATACTTTTCTTCAAGCTCTTTTGACTTACCAAGCGGTTCAAAGAAAGTTCCATAATCTTGTGGTTTGATGTCTGCAGGAATCATCAAAACATCACCGTAGTCTTTGGAATTCATCCGCGTTTTCATCTGTCCGCCGTAGTCAGTAACCGTCTGAATCTTGACTGTCACATCTGGATATTCTTCGTTAAATTTCTTGATGTACTTGTCCCAAGTCCCATCTGCCTGCCAATCTGTCTTGTGGTTGATGAAAGTAATCGTCGTTTTACCATCGGCATCTTCATCTTTTTTGCCACAGCCTGCTAGCAATAATGCTGACGCAGCCACAACACCGAGTGTCCCCAAAACTGTTTTGAGTTTCATAAGATAATCTCCTTTATTTTAAGTGCTAGTTGCACTAGTGACAATTTACGATTTTGAAAAAGTCTATACTTTTGAAATCGCTTACAGTAATTAGTATATACTTTTAGCTATGTTTTGTCAACAGCAAAATCAAAAAAATTTCAAACAGTTATCCTGTCTAAAATTTTTTCTAGTGTGTATTAAAAAACTCTGTGCTATTTTATACTCATTTATATAAAAAGATTACGCTTTCGGCTAGAACCACCACTTCTACGTTTACAAGTCTCACCGTACACCTGTACACCTTCACTTTGTCGCCTATGGCTTTAAAGTGGCTAGAATTGACGAATCTAGTTCAAAAGCTTTGTAACCTTTTTATAGTTAAACGAGTATATCTTAAATTCCTCAACACCTAACTCATTTTTTAGAAACCCATTTGGCAACATTTATCAAAAAATGTGCGAATGCGATTAAATGAACGATTTATGTTAGGCGTTCGAGATTTAGATTTTATTGCAACTTTTGCATCTGATAAAACTCACCTTTTAGCGCCATAAGTTCCTCAAATGTACCAATTTCAACACATTTGCCGCTTTGAATAACGGCGATTCTATCTGCATTTCTGATAGTTGATAGCCTATGGGCAACGATGAAAGTTGTCCGATTTTTCTGCATTTCAACTAGCGATTCTTGAATTTTCTTCTCAGAGATTACATCAAGCGCTGATGTTGCCTCGTCCATCACGATAACTTTTGGGTCACGGATAAGCGCCCTTGCGATTGAAATACGCTGCTTTTGTCCGCCCGACAGCATGTCACCATTTTCACCGACCTCAGTCTTAACCCCATCGGGAAGTTTGTCAATGACATCCTTGAGATTGGTCATCTGGAGAACCTTTTCGAGTTGGGCATCCGTCACATCATCTGCGCCATAAGTGATATTATCACGAATTGTTCCCGATAGTAAAATCGAATTTTGCGGAACAACCGCAATGTGTTTTCTAACCGAATGCAAATTGAGTGTCGACATTTCTTGTCCATCCAATAAAAGTCGACCAGATGTTGCCGCAATAAAACCAATCGCCAGATTGAGAATCGTTGTCTTACCAGAACCTGATGCCCCAACAAGGGCAATCGTTTCGCCAGATTTGACGGTCAAATTTAGCCCTTTGATAATATTTTTATCGTTTTCATAAGAAAAGTAAACATTTTCAAATGAAAATTGACCTTTAATTTCTGCAACTTCAATCTGTCCTTGGTGCGTTTCAACCTTGTCAGAAATGAGAATTTCGCCAATCGAATTGACCGATTCCACACCCTTAGCAACCATGGGAATGAGGTTAATCAAATTGGCAGCTGAGGCGACAACTGTCCCAAAATAAGTTTGGTACATGACGACTTCACCCGGCGTAATCTTGCCTTTGATAGCCAAAATTGCCGTAAAAATCAAACAGAAAACTTGAAACAATTGGAAAACTGACCAAGAAACCGAACCAAAAAAGGCTTGTAAAACATCGAGTTTAATCCCTTTTTTGAAAATCTTGTCAAATTGTTGCCGCAAACGAGAAATTTCTTGATTTTCTAGCGCATGAGCGCGTGACATGGGCACAAAATGAATCATCTCCATGACTTTTGCCGAAGTCTGCTCCATTTCATGCCGAAAGTCAGAATTACTTGACTCAATCTGCTTAGAAAACAGCTTAATCAAAAAAGTCGCAATCGGAATGGTTGCAATGAAAAAGAGAAAAACAATCCGACTGGTAACTAACGTAATCGCAAGCGCTACAAACATATTGACGCTAATACTCAGCAAACTGATAAAAATTTGCGAAGATAAAGTCTGTACCGTTTCGACATCTCGCATAATTTTAGACTGTAAAACGCCAGATTTCAAATCTTTCTGATAAGAAATCGACAATTGTTGCAATTTCCGAATCAAAGCACCACGCAGATTTGCCTCGACGTGTCGGATAGCTGTGCTGTAAAATTTAGTATGAAAATAATTGGAGATGATATTTTGCAAGATTAGAAAAATCATGAAAATACCACAGAAAATCACAGTTCTCAGACTATTAGCTTTGATTTTTGTGATTGTATCAATGACAATCGACATAATCAAAGGCGAGATCCAAGCAGGCGTATCTTTGACGATATAAAGCAAGGCTGACACAAGCAAACGCTTGTAATTCCCTTGATACAAGGCGAGCAAAGTTTTAAAAGGATTGCCTTTATTTTTCTCATAGTTTTCTTGGATATTACTCATCATATGGCACTTCTCCTAGTCGCTTGGCAAAATTTTCCTTGATGATCCTCTCAGCTGGCTTACCGTAAATGGCATAATCATTGTCAATTGTCGCCGCTTTGATGTCGTAAATATGCGCTTTCCAGTCCCAAATACCGAAACCTCCGACCCAATCACGTTTTTCACAAGCCGCAAACATCGTTTTGTAAAATGTTGCTTGACTTTCAAGATTTGTCTCGCCGTCAAATTGCCAATCATTTGGTAAAAATTCACTTCCCGTTCTGCTAGCACAGCCAACTTCACAGAAGAAAAATGGTTTTTCGTATTTTTGAACAACCTTTTCAATCCTGTTCAACTGCTCTTCCCAAATAGCCACAGAATAATAACCAGAACTTGAGATAACATCCACGGCATCCCACCAAGTCAAGTTATCTTCTTGAAATTTATCACAATTATAAGTAATTAACCCTTTGTAATGCGTGCGAACTTTCGCAATCAAAGCCCGCCAGTCACTGTCTCTGCGATCGGCATTAACCAACTCACAACCAATCACCAACATCTCACAGCCCGTTTTTTGCGCCATATCGGCATAATGCAAAATGTAGGCGTTATAATTGACAAACCAATCGTGCCAAGTCGGCTCAACTGGCACATCATGATCAAAAAAGTTGATGTAAGCCCGCCAAGCGCCGTCAGAAACATTGACCATCGGTTTCAAAATAACTTGCAAGCCTAGTGACTGCGCATATCGGATCATTTTAACCACCTCATCATCCGACAAATTCCAATCGTCTTGATAATGAATCTCAGTCGACCAAGGCTTGTCTTGCTCAGCAACAACTGCCAAAATAACAGTATTTGCTCCCGTCCGTTCCTTGAGCAATTTCAGCGAGTCGTAAGATTCGGCTGTGTCCCATTCGCCACGTTTATTCATGAATCCAAAAGTAACACCGTTGATAAATTTCATTGATTTTCTCCTTGACTTTTTCTTTAAAAAGTATATACTTATATCGTAACCGTTTTCATTTTAATTTAAATTATACGATTTGTCAAGGGTATCTCTAAAAACTGTTCCTGCGGTTACTCGTCACAGAAAAACACGTGTTCCTGCGGTTACTCGTCGCAAAAAAGATTTGCTTTTGTTCATTTTAGCAAAAATGGGCGAATCTGAGTTTTTAGAGATGACCTCAAGAAAGGATTATCAAAAATGATTGATTTATCAAAACTAGAAGATTACAAAGGGACTGGCAATAAACCTGCCGACTTCGATGATTATTGGGATAAGGCATTAGCTGAACTAGCTGACTTTCCGCTTAATTATGAATTGACAGAGATTGCGTTCAAGTCAAATGTTGCGCGCGCCTATCATCTTTGGTTTACAGCACCAGACGGCGCTCGTATTCATGCGCAATTTCTCACACCAAAAGAAACGACAGGTAAGAAATTCAAAGGACTCCTCCAATTTCACGGCTATCATGGTGACAGTGGCGATTGGGTTGACAAAATTGGTGCTGTCGCTGAAGGCTTTGTTGTTGCGGCGCTTGATGCACGTGGTCAAGGCGGTTTGTCCGAGGACAATACCGTTACCGCAGGTGGTGTCATGAAAGGCTTGATTATTCGTGGCATGGAAGAGGGAGCTGACAACCTTTATTATAAGCGTGTGTTCCTTGATTGTGCGCATTTGGCTAAAATTCTCATGTCACTTGATTTTGTTGACGAAACACGCGTTTTCGCTCAAGGTGCCTCGCAAGGTGGCGCTTTAACCATTGCCTGTGCCGCACTTGTCCCCGAAATCAAAAAAGTTATTGCGACTTATCCTTTTTTGTGCGATTATCGCAAAGCTTATAATCTCGGTGCGCAAACTTCTGCTTTTGAAGAAATTCCTTATTGGTTCCAATTTCGTGATCCTTTACACAAACAAGAAAATGAGATTTTCGAGACCCTTTCCTATATTGATTTGCAACATTTAGCACCACGTATCAAGGCGGAAGTCGCTTGGGTTATGGGCTTGCAAGATGAGGTGGTGCCGCCAGAAACACAACTCTCTGCTTATCTCAATATTACCAGCAAAAAACAGCTCATCCCAGTCTATGAATATGGTCATGAATATTTGCCAAAAGTTTCTGACAACTTACAAGGATTTTTTGAATGATTAGATGCTAAACACACAATATCTTGAGCATGTTTACTAAAAAGGGACTGGGAATAGAAGTCAAAACCTAGCTTATTTTAGGCATCTCTAAAAACTCAAATTTCCCAAATTTTGTCAGCTTACAAAGTTCGCCGACAGAAAAGATATGCTAGACTTTTCCAAATTCTGTGTCACTCCTCCGATTAAAAAATCTATCTATCTTTAATCAAGCAGTTTTTAGAGATGCCTTCTAGTTAATTCAGAAACAGAAAAATCGCATGAAACAATTTTCATGCGATTTTCCTATTACTTTGACTTTCACATCAGCCTATTTGTTATTTTAAGATTATTATGGCAATAATTGGACTGATAATCACATAAACAAGACCTGTGATACCAATCGCAAGTCCTGCCATTGCGCCCTCGATTTGTCCAATTTGCATGGCAGCACCTGTTCCTATCGCATGCCCCGTTCCACCAAGCGCTATGCCTTTTGCAACACTATCTTTTATCCCAAATAAGTCTAACAGCACTGGTCCAATAACTGAGGTCAGAATCCCTGTCGCAACTACAACAACCAGCGTTATCGTGGTCATACCCGCCATTTTTCCAGTAATACCAATGGCCATGGCGGTGGTCACAGACTTAGGAAAGAGACTGATAGCAAGGAAAAACTGCATACCAAAGGCTTTGGCAAGGAGTGCTGTCAGGGTCGTATTCACGATAGCACCGATGATGACACCAGTGAGGATACTACGGGCATGGAACTTCATGAGTTTAAAGGCTTGAAATAATGGAATGCCAAGCGCCACGGTTGACGGAACAATCAAGGTATTAAGATACGAACCACCAATATAGTAATCTTCGTAAGAAATTCCTGTTATTTTTAAGAAACAAATAAGTATCAAAATCGCCAATAATAACGGTGTTGTCACAGGACTTTGCCACTTACGATGAATTTGTGTTGCTGCAAAATAAGCAAGAATTGAAATCGTCAAACCAAATAAAGGTGTTACTGTCATTTCTGATAATCTCCCTCAAAACGGCGTTTAATAAGCTGCGTGACAAAACCAATGACTCCGATATTAACAACTAACGTTATCATAACAATCACAATAATCTGCCACCAATAATTGGCAATAGCACCCCAATATTTCATAATGCCTACGCCCGCAGGCAAAAAAAGAATGGTCATATTAGCCAGTAAAAATTGTCCAACATCATTAATTTGTCGAAGTCGAATAAATTTGAATTTTAGCGCCAAAAATAGAAGTATCATACCAATGATTGACCCTGGAATTGGGAGATTCAATGTCGTTGAACAAATTTCTCCGATTAGAGAGAAGATGAGAATGAACATGAATTGGAAATAGAATTTCATTTGTTAATTTAGCCTTTCTAAATAAATCATTTCCATTATACTACTATTTTCAGAAAATTACCCAAAAATCTTTTTTTAACCTTAACTAATCTAAAAATTAAAAAACGTTTTTATCATTCGAAAGTGATAATGTCCTGAGTAGGTCGAAACATAAAATGTCCCAAATGTTAAACTAATACTTATGAAAAGGATATTACTCACTGTGAATGAATTGAAAAAGTATCGTGTTATCAAGTTAGTACACGATGGTAAGAAAAAGAAACA
>NZ_BLLI01000076.1 GCF_011170085.1 Pseudolactococcus hodotermopsidis
CTTGCATCTTTCGAAAAGTATCTCAGAAGAATCGGTAAGACGCTTCTGGAATATCAAGCTGAAAATTCAGCCTAAATCATAACTCAATCATATCAAAAATGGAATCTAAAAGCAAATTTTGCTTTAGAAAAACGTAACTCATGTTTAGACTTTTTTTGGGACATTTTCAATTTCGCTTGACAACACTCTATAACAACGTTTGTTTTATTGTTATTTAAATTAAACTGTCAAACTCGGGATTATAACATAAAACAGAGAATATTTAAACACACTTTAATCCAATAATTGCCTCACTTCAACTTAACCCGAGGATAAACAACACCAAGAAAAACACCCGTCAACACAAAAATACCAGCCAAAACTTTATTTTCAAAGAAAATCAAACTGGCAAGGCAGTCTTTAACGCTCATAATGATAAGTAAATGCCGAATCAAATCACGTGCGGCGCGCTTTTTATCCTGTTCAGTAATCGGATAAAGTTTAGTTAAAATCTGATAATCTTGCGACTGCAAAATCGGTAGGAGCTGAAAAACCAGCAAATAATCAAAAAGCACCGCAAGTAAGAGGGCAAACACGTCATTATCAATGAAAATCAGCGCCAAAATCGCAAGCGTCGACAAACGCAGGGTCAGCATGAGGTAGTCGCCACTGCGCAGATAAGTCCGCACGAAAAGATAGTCGTAAGCGGTCTTTGACTTGGGCAAAAAACGATCCAAGACCTTACGCCGCTTAGCAGTCTGGCGCAAACCTTTCACATCAGTAAACTGGCTAAACACCTTGAGAATCGCGTTCTTGCGGCTCTCCTCATAAGCAACCAGCTCGCGCCATTGAATCAGATTATTTTGGATAAATGTTTGTGATTTTCTCACAAGCAAAAAATATTTGATGACGATAAGACCGCAAGCCCAAGCGATTGTCAACGGTAAACCAAGTGTCACAAGTGGACTGAGGATGAAAATGGCAAGCGCAATAACCGCAGCGGGCAAAATCAGCGAAAATTTGGCAGCACGTTTGAGATGTGATTGCACTGCCATTTCTTTGGCAAGGAGAAATTGTTGGTCAGGTTCTTCGACAAATGTTGCCAGTCTGCCGACAAACAGTACCATAACAGAAATGACAAGCGCAATCAAATAACTCGGCAACCAATGTTTAGGCAGACTTTTTAAGAATTGAGCATATTGAACCGCCAAAAAAGCAATCAAAAATAACAAGACTAACACAAAATGGTCATTAAAAACATAACGCATATATTTGATATTTTGCGTGTGCCACTTGGCTCGACGTTTATTAAATAGCTCAATCATGCGCTTGCCAACTTTCTTTGGTCAAAGCAACATAAATCTCATCAAGACTAGCATTTGGCAAGTTAAACTTCGCCCGAAGTGCCGTCAAATCGCCGTCCGCAATGACTTTTCCCTCATGCAAGACGACGAATTTATCACAAAAACGCTCAGCCGTTGACAAGATATGCGTTGACATAAGAATTGACGCACCTGTTTTTTTCATTTCCAGCATGAGATCAATCAAATCATTTATGGCAAGCGGATCCAGCCCCAAAAACGGCTCATCAATGATATAAAGCGACGGCTCAGTCAAAAAAGCACAAATAATCATGACTTTTTGTTTCATCCCCTTTGAAAAATTTGCAGGAAACCAGTCAAGTTTGTCAGAAAGTCTGAAAGTTTTCAGCAATTTTTCAGCACGCGCCATAGCAGTCTCAACCTCAATATCATAGGCAAGCGCCGTGACCTCAATATGCTCACGCAAAGTCAACTCTTCATATAATGACGGTTGTTCCGGAATAAAACCGATTTTCTTGCGATAAGCCTCACTATTTTGCCCAATCGTCAAATCATCCAGCAAAATTTGCCCTTGATAAGGCGATAACAAACCAATGATTTCTTGAATCGTCGTTGATTTCCCAGCACCATTAAGCCCAATCAAGCCAACCAATTCGCCACTCTCAACCGTGAAACTCACGTCTTTCAAAACGGTATTACCAAAATACCCGCCTGTTAAATTTTCTATTTTTAAAGTCATGTACTCTCTTTTCTGCATAAAATGCTATAATATTATTATAACAAAAATCAGAAAAGAAACGGTGAAATTCATGACAGATTGCATTTTTTGTAAAATTATCGCAGGCGACATCCCGAGCTATACCATTTATGAGGACGACGACGTGCTTGCTTTCCTCGACATCACGCAAACGACCAAGGGGCACACCTTGCTCATTCCTAAAAAACATGCTGACAATTTGTTAGAGATGCCAGCAGACGACGTAAGCGTGCTATTTTCAAAAGTCCCAGCGCTTGCCAAACAGCTCACTGAAAAACTCGGCGCGACAGGATTAAACCTCCTCCAAAATAACACAGAAATCGCGGGGCAGAGCGTTTTTCACACGCATATTCATCTCATTCCGCGTTATGCTAAAAATGACGACTTTGCCTTTAATTTTACCGAGCATACACTTGATTTAAAAGCGATTCAAGATACCATAACCGCTTAAAAGGAGACTTGCCACATGACAATCACCAGCTATTTCAAAGACATCAAAAATATCAGCACAGACTTAATTTCAGAAACTGCTGACCTCAAAAAAAACCTTGACAACGTCAAATTTGAACTCGAATACGCCAAAATGACCACCACCGACATCAAAAAAGACATCAAGGAATACCAATTTCAAGCCAAACCACGCCTCAAGACGATTCACGAACAAGTCACTAAAATTCAAAACGAGCTCTCTCAGTAAGTGAGAACTCGTTTTTTATATTACATACTCAGGCTCCTGAACCTTAGACTCAAAGAAATAATCATAAATCTTCTTACGATACACCGTAAAATCAGCACTCCCGCGGTCGCGCTCCTCGCCGAGACTAATCGTCACAATATCGCGAATCCGCCCAGGATTTGCCGCCATAACAATCACGCGATCAGCCAGATAAACCGCCTCCTCAATATCATGCGTGACCATAACCATGGTGCTTTTCTCCTTTTTGCGCAGCTCCTTAACCTCATCTTGCAGTTCGATTTTGGTCATGGCATCAAGTGCGCCAAATGGTTCATCTAACAATAAAACGTCAGGACTCGGCGCCATAGCACGCGCAATCGCAGCACGCTGACTCATCCCACCAGACAATTGTGAGGGATAAGCCGTCTTAAAATCATTTAATTTGACCATAGACAAATACTTGTCAACACGTGCGGCACAATCAGCTTTGCTATGCGAATTTAAACTCAAAGCAACATTTTTTTCAATGGTCAGCCAAGGCAAGAGACGATGTTCTTGAAAAATCATGCCACGGTCAAAACCTGGTTGAGTAATCGCCTGACCATCCATATCACAAATGCCAGTGTCCTGCGTTTCTAATCCTGCAATAATTTTCAGCAAAGTCGACTTGCCACAGCCACTATGACCAACAATGGCAACAAATTCACCATCAGCAATCGTCAAATTAATCCCTTTGAGTACCTCTAGTTTCCCACCATTAACAGAGAAACTTTTAGCTAAATCTTTAATTACTAATTTTTCTGACATTTCATTTCTCCTATTATTTGAACTTCAAGCTAATTTTCTAGGAATGTTTGCAACTTCGTCGCATCGTTTTTCAGTATCATGTGCTAATGATTAACCAAATTTTCCCAAGGTGTCAGTTTTTTGCCAATAATATCCAAAATCGCATCCAAAACCAAACCGACAACTGCAATCGCAATCATGCCACAAAAAACAATCGGAAATTGCATGAGCGCCCGCGCATCATTGAGCCGAAAGCCAATCCCAGAACTCGCCGCAATCATCTCAGCGCCGACAACTGCCATCCAAGAAATACCAAGACCAAGTTTCAAGCCGACAAAAATAGACGGGAGCGCTGATGGCAAGTAGATTTTCGTAAAAAGTTGCCATTTTGAGAGCTGATACATCTGCCCAACTTCCAACAACTTTTTGTCCGTCCGCCCAATTCCGCTCATGGTATTGACCAAAACAGGAAAGTAAGACGCCATGAAAATGACCGCAACCTTTGATTCTTCGCCGATACCGAACCACATGACGAGCAGAGGCACCCAAGCAATCATCGGAATTTGGCGAATGGCGGTAAAAGTCAGCGAGAAAACTCGGTAAACTTTCGGACTCATGCCCATGAGAACGCCAAGCAGAACACCGATACTTGTAGCAAGTGCGTAACCTTTGGCAATTCTAAGTAGGCTAATGCGTAAATCTTCAATAATCGTACCACCAATCAATTGATGTTGCATTTCTGCGCCAATTGTACCGAGTTTTGGCAATATCAATGTTGGGACGACTTCCAAAGTCGTCGCCGTGTACCAAGCCATCACAATTAGCAAGGGTAAAATCAGTGGCACACCGTATTTTGCAAGTTTATTTCTCACTATTTTCTCCGATTATTTTTCTGCTGCGTACTCTTTTGCTGCTTTTTCGCCGATTGATTTGTCCACAAATTTGCTGAAATCGACACTATTTTCAGCTAAGCCATTCTCAACTTCAAACTTGTTGATTTTTTTCAATGAATTGATATATTTATCATCCAAAGTCAATGGGAATGCAGCCTCTATATCTGGATTGGCGATTTCTTTGATGACAGACAAGTCATAACCAGAACGCTCTGCACTTAATTGATAATAAGCCTCTGGATTCTCAGCAATTTTATCACGCGCTTTGAGTAAACCTTTGTAAATGGCAACCGCAACATCTGGATTTTTTGTCAAAGATTTCGTATTGGCAACAAAAACAGAGGGCTCAAAATAAGTATCGGGGTCTGCCTTAAAGCCAAAATGAATCACCCGAGCTGTTCCGTCATCAACCAAAGCTTTCTCTTGCCCCGCAACAACAACCGCCGCGTCAATCGTTCCCGTCGTTACCCCAGCAACACCGTCAGGAATTGTCGAATTAATCCCCTCAATATCATCAAAAGTCAAGCCCGCCTCTTCCAAAACCTTTATCAGATAAGCCTGCGGTGCTGCACCACGCGTATAGGCAATTTTTTTACCTTTCAAATCTTTAATATCTTTGATACCAGATTTGTCGCTCGCAATCAATTTCCAAGTTGAATCAAAACTGTTTGCTGATAACAAGGTAATGTCAATGCCCTTAGATTTACCCAAAACACCCGCAAAACCCGCATAAACAACATAGTCCAATTTATCAGAAACAAGCGCCTCATGAATGGCTGGCGCTGCGCCAACAAAACTCTCAAACTTGGCTTTATATCCCAGCGGTTTTAAATACTCATCAATATAACCATATTCTTTCCCAACACCAAGCACACCACTAGGCCAGTCAGAGCCACCAGAGGGAAAACCAATTGAAACTGTTTTCAAACCAGTTGACAGTATATCTTTTTTCGCATTCGCATCTTTTTTAGTATTACCACAAGCCACAAAGCCAGTCAACACAATCACTGATAATGCCAAACTCAAAGCTACTTTACTCAATTTTCTCATCATTTCCTCCTTATTTCAGTATCCAAACTCACAGCACAAAAATCCGCTCGTCCCGCTGCAACATCTTCTGGTGCCATACCAGTTACCGTAACTTGCCTTGGGTCAATGTTACCAACAACTGTGACTTTACCTGTCTCCGCATTTTCTGCTGCCACATGAGCGCGAAATTTCGTTGAATCAATGGGTGAAATGCTGACTTCATTTGGCTTATCAGCTTGTGGTACCCATTCATAAGGCACACGATAGGCGCGATAAACCATATTGAGCTTGAATTTCTCACCCAATTTCGCATCATGTGGGTTGATATATTCCCAAACAATTTCATGCTCAGGCGTAACCTCAATCAAGCGCCCGTCAGACCCTTCTGTTATCAAGGTATTCCCATTTGCCAAACGTTGCGCCGACGAGATATAGGGCGAGTAAAACTTGTAGCCATCCGTAAACAGCGTATTACCACACTCTTCTGGCGTGTATTGCCAGATAACGTCAAGACTTATCGGGTCAAATTCAAGCACACGACTATAATCACGCACCGCATTATTTGTGCCGTCAGCAGATGACGGATTCGGCGCACCATAACCGCCCGAACCACCATTATCAAAGACAAGGAAATTCCCCTCGCCAGGCAAACCTTTAGGAATCAGATGAAAATGGTGCTGACCAATAATCCAGCCAAGTTTAGCCAATTCAGGTGTTTCCCGAAAATTTGGTCCAAGACGATAAACAATCTCCCCCGTTTTTTTGCTAATAATACCTAAAATATTAGTATTTCGCCCATCAAAGATAATATTATCAGGATGAAAACGCTCATCGCCTTGATCGTACCATTTATTAGGACCAAGCGTTGAAGCCGAATTGATATGAAACCAATCGCCCCCCGCCTCGCCTTTAAGACCAGGGTTGTTACGAATAGCAGCCTTAGCATCAGCATCAAAACCATACTCCTCAAAATGCGCACTAGCAAGCCAGCTCCAGACAAGGTTGCCCTCCCAATCGACTTCGATAATCTTATCATCAATCAAGGGATGACTTGAAATCTCAGGTTTTAAGATATTTTCATGCACCAACATCAAGGTATTACCCGATAAAACCTGAGGTTCAAGATTTGGCGCATAATAACCCACTGGCGACCCTTCTCGCTGATAATCGTGATGTTGACGCGCTTGATTTTGTGGATTATCGCCGTCATTTTCAAAATGCTCCGTGCCATCAAATTTCCAAACGATATGACCATCCCAATCAACTTGCACCAAATCTAAATTATCTTGATACGTTTTCCTCCCCGTTCGTGTACCAGTCGACCCTAGCACATAACCGCCTGGTAAAATCTTGTTTGGAAATCCCGCTAAACCAGCCCAAAGATTAACTTCTTGCCCATTCATATCAATCAAAAGAGCCCCCTTAGCTGACGGAAAAATCGTGAACCCATTTTCTGCCCTATCTTTGTCATAAATCGTTGTCCCTGTTGGATAAATACTTGGATGTCCCATTTTCTTGTCTCACTTTCGTTAAATACTCATTATCTTAGTTAATAGTTTATCATTGAAACTAAAAGTCTCGTATATCGAAAAGTTATCGTTGACTTTAAGAAAATTTAATCCCTGATTTTAGACAAAAAAAGAACCGTTCAAAGTGAACAGCTCTTCATTTTAAATCGTTATAAATTAAAAGTTAGGGTCAACCTTGATACCAGGACCAAAAGTTGTCGTAACTGTCAAGCTTTGGATGTAAGTTCCTTTGGCAGTCGCAGGTTTAGCCGCAACGATAACATTGTTAATCGCTTTAAAATTTTCAACCAATTTTTCAGTTTCAAATGATACTTTACCAATCGCAACGTGTACAATACCAGCTTTTTCAGCACGGTAAGTCACTTTACCAGCTTTAACCTCTTCAACGGCTTTTGTCACGTCCATCGTAACTGTACCAGTTTTAGGGTTAGGCATGAGGTTACGTGGCCCAAGGACACGTCCAAGACGACCCACGACAGCCATCATGTCAGGTGTTGCAACGACAACGTCAAAGTCGAACCAACCACCATTGATTTTGTCAACGTATTCCATTTCGCCAACATAATCAGCGCCAGCAGCTTTCGCTTCTTCCGCTTTTTCGCCTTTAGCGAAAACCAAAACTTTAGCTGTTTTACCAGTTCCGTTTGGCAATACCATTGCGCCACGAATTTGTTGGTCAGCTTTTTTCACGTCAATGTTGAGGTTGTAAGCCACTTCAACAGTCGCATCAAACTTTGCGAAACTGGTTTCTTGTGCCAAGGCAACAGCCTCTTCAACACTGTAAAGTTTAGTCGTTTCTACTTTTTCCAAAGCAGCACGTAATTGTTTGCTTTTCTTAGCCATTTTATTATTTCTCCTTGTGGTATTAACGGCTGGATGTCAGCCTTCCACCATTTCATCATATGATCGGGTGGTTTTCATCATTTCAGACCTAAAGTCTAAAAACTGTTATTTTTTTGTAAACAACAAAAAAATTAACCTTCAACTACGAATCCCATAGAACGAGCCGTTCCTTCGATCATACGCATAGCTGCCTCAACAGAAGCTGCATTCAAATCTTCCATTTTAGTTTCAGCGATTTGTTGCACTTGCGCTTTCGTCACAGTTGCCACTTTAACAGTGTTTGGTGTTCCTGAACCTTTTTCAACACCTGCTGCTTTTTTAAGCAAAACAGCTGCTGGCGGTGTTTTTGTTATGAAAGTGAATGATTTATCCTCATAAACTGAGATAACAACTGGGATAATCATGCCAGCTTGATCAGCTGTCCGCGCATTGAACTCTTTTGTGAAACCCATGATGTTGATACCAGCTTGACCAAGTGCAGGTCCTACTGGTGGCGCTGGTGTTGCTTTTCCGGCTGGAATTTGCAATTTAACGATGTTTTGTACTTCTTTAGCCACGATAATTTCCTCCTATTGATTGATTTCTATGTGAAATCTCTTCTCGTGATGTGGTTTAATGGACAACCGTCCTCCCACGCAATCTACTCTTATACGAGCAGACTATAATATTTTACCGCTTTTACCGAGAATTGTCAAGGTGAATTTTTTACACATACACGGTTTTATCATTCGAAAGTGATAATGTCCTAAGTAGGTCGAAACATAAAATGTCCCAAATGTTAAACTAATACTTATGAAAAGGATATTACTCACTGTGAATGAATTGAAAAAGTATCGTGTTATCAAG
>NZ_BLLI01000077.1 GCF_011170085.1 Pseudolactococcus hodotermopsidis
TAAAAACTTTAAGAAACGGATCCTACTCATGAATAAAACCTTAACAAATTAAAAAACAAGCAACTAATCAGTTACTTGCTTTATAGGGGAAAGGAGTTTCCCACACGATTTGACAAAGAGCCAAAAACTGCCAATTTCTTGACAGTTCCGCCAGCTTATTTTTGATTGGCACGCTCTTTTCGCAAGCCGCTGTAAGCATATTCAACCTTGATACAGCGATCCATGACAATATCATGTCGACCATTATCACGCAAAATTTTCTCGGCTTCTTCGTTTTGCAAACCAGACTGCGCCCAGAAAACGTCCGCATCCGTCTCAACAAAGTCATGCGCCACATCAGGCAGAAACTCCGAACGCCGAAAAACATCCACGATGTCAATATGCTCGGGAATTTCCTTGATACTTGCGTAAACTTTCTCGCCCAGCACCTCTTGCCCAGCCAAACGCGGGTTGACAGGAATCATGCGAAAACCGTCAGCTTGCAAAGCCTTACCAATCATGTAGCTAGACGTTTCCTCACGATTAGACAAGCCAACCACGGCAACGGTCTTAGCATGACGCAAGTAGTCAAAAATCTCTTCCTGCGTTTTATTTTCAAATGTATAAGTCATTTATGTCTCATTTCTATTTATAAAACGTCAGTAATATCAGCCACAGGCAAACGATAGCTAGCATGTCCCGCATCATCTGAGTAGCCCATGGTAATAATCAATTCGGGACGAAAACGATTTTCAATTGCCAAAACTTCCTTAACTTTTGCCTTATCAAAACCAAGGATAATGTTAGTTTTCAAGCCCGCATCATTCGCCGCAAGCACGATATTTTGCGACACCAAGCCAGTATTTAAGGCAAGATAGTCCGACAACTGTTGCTCAGAAAATTTCTCAAACATCCCTGGCAACTTAATAAGCAAGTCCTCTTTGTGATCAAGTGGCAAGAAATCAGCACCGATTTTAACCATATCACGCACACGTTCAGGCAAATCTGTATCCGAATAAACAACCACTGTCGCACCCGCAGACTCATGTTGCACCGCATTTTTAGCGTGCATAGCCGTTGACAAAGCCGCTCGTTTTTCAGCAGAATCAACAATCGCAAAATGCCAAGGCTGAATATTATGCGCAGATGGCGCAAGCGTTGCCGCAGCCAAAATGGCTTTAACCTCATCAACCGAAACCTTGCGACCATCAAATTGTGTCACTTTGTGACGACTGCTATTTAATTTTGAAAACTCCATATGATTACTCTCCTTAAATGACCTATCAAATTTATATAGGGAATCTCTAAAAATGAACAAATCTGAGTTTTTAGAACTCCCCTACACACTCATTGTATCACAAACCACCTTGCAAAATCATGGCGTGCGATTATAATTTTACTTACGCAAAATCCGATAGGTCTGATAGGCAATCACACCACCCAAAGTATTGGTCATAAGGTCATCAATCTCAAAAACACGGTCAAACTCAAAAAGTAAATCCAATATCACTTGCGTGAGTTCAATGGACAAGCTCATACAAAAAGTCATCAGCACAACTTTCGACAGCTTAACCGCATTTCTCCGAAGTAATAAAATTGCTAAAACAAGCGGAAAAAGTAGGAAAATATTAGTGATATTTTGTAAAATAACAACAAAAACATCCCATAAAGACGGTATTTTCCCAAAATGAACCAGCGTATTAAACGGTGTTAGAATCGCCGTAATCCGACCAAAATGCTGAATACCTGGCGTTTCAATCGAGTTGAGCTGCGGATAAAAAGTTTGTGGCAAAAAACACATGCCAACAATCGCCAAAATGTAACATACAATAAAAAGTTTAAGCGATTTTTTCATGAAATTACTTGAGTGTACATATCATTTTTGATTTTCTCATCAAAACTCGCCGTTTCGGCATCATTTTTCATCGTCTTACTGCGCAACTGCCCACACGCCGCATCAATATCCGTACCATGTTCCTGCCGAATCACGCAGTTAATGCCACCTTTTTTGAGAATATCGTAGAAAGCCAAGACGTCCTCTTTTGAAGAACGGGTGTATTGGTCATGCTCACTCACAGGATTGTAAGGAATCAGATTGACGTAGACCAACTTTTTCTTATCTCTCAACAACGCCACCAGTTCACGCGCATGTTGCGGACGGTCATTGATACCGCTAAGCATGATATATTCAAAAGTCACGCGCCGATTGGTTGTCTTGATATAGTAATCAATCGCCTCAAACAATTTTTCCAGCGGAAAACTGCGATTGATTCGCATAATGCTCGTGCGCACCTCATTATTAGGCGCATGAAGTGAAATCGCAAGGTTAATCTGCAAACCAGTTTCAGCAAATTCACGAATTTTATTGGCAAGACCTGATGTTGACACCGTGATATGACGTGCCCCAATGGCAAGCCCATTATCATCATTAATCGTCTTGATAAAGTTAATAACATTGTCATAGTTATCAAAGGGTTCGCCAATTCCCATAACCACAACATGACTCACGCGCTCGTCAAGCCCACGTTCATCAAAATATTTCTGCACTAGCATAATCTGCGCCGTAATCTCGCCCGCCGTCAGATCACGCTGTTTTTTAATGAGACCAGAGGCACAAAAAGTACAGCCGATATTACACCCGACTTGAGTCGTCACACAGACCGATAAACCATATTTTTGGCGCATCAAAACCGTCTCAACAAGCATACCATCAGGCAACTCAAAAAGATATTTGACCGTACCGTCCTTCGCCTCTTGCACCAAACGCTGCTGTAAAGGATTGATGACAAAGCAATCATCAAGTTTAGCGATAAAGTCCTTGGCAATATTGGTCATCTCATCAAAAGACTGCACCCGCTTTTTGTAAAGCCAATCCCAAATTTGTGTCGCCCGAAATTTCTTTGCGCCATTATCAATCGCCCAAGCAATCAACTGTTCGCGCGTTAAGCCGTATATAGATGGTTTCATGTTATTTTTCCTTTATTTGAACTTCAAGCTAACTTTCTACGAAAGTTTGCGACTTTCTGTTTTTTCCTCTCGCTGAAAATGCGTCCAGCTTGTCCACATTCAATAACTATTAAATCGTTGAATCATGTGTTCTTTGTCGGTGCTATGTGCCTTGATGTCTCCGTCAAAATACAGCCAATATTCACCGTACTTATATTCGAGCCAGCATGACTTACCGTAGACCACTTTATGAAAGCCACCATATACAGCCACTGATTTCACCCCTGCTTTCCTTTGAATTTCGGAACATAAAGATTGTGTTCGATGGCATATTCCTCGGATGACTTGTAAATGATTTTCCCATCAACAACCCAGCCTTCGCCGTCAATAAATAAAGCAAATTCGGCAAGTTGGTTATACGCTTTAACAATATCGGGAACAAGCAACCCTTTTTCATTTTCTGAATCTTTCACGCATTGTTCCTCCTCAGATGCTTACCCAACTTGGCAAATTTTTCTCAATCCGCTTAGCAATCATCTCATCGCTGATGCCAAAGGTCAGTCTCATCTGCGCCAGCATCATCTCTACATCGGCAATTTCGTCCAGAACATTATCGAGGGAGTCTGGCGCGGGAGTGCGTGTGACCTTTTTGTTGATGGCAACAATTAGCTCGGCGCATTCTTCAATGGTCTGATAGGCTTGTGCTGCTTCCCCCATTGGGCGAGTGCCGTGCGCATTGTATTGACCTGGTCTCTTGTGAAATGTAAATCCATTTTATCTTGAAGAACCATATCATACTTGTTGCCGGCGGGTTTTCTTTTGGCGAGGTAATCTTCGCGCTCGGTGCGGTTGCCTCCCAAACTTCGGTGGTGCAGTGCTTGCGGTGGGTTTTCAGGCGGGATGTGCTTGCCTTCAACAACATCAAAGAATTCCTGCTCGGTTAAGAGGAATCAAATAGCCATTCTTCTCTCCCTGCTTGGCTTCTCTGTATTTCTCAACGTGCTCATTTCCTTTGCCGACAACAACATGGCTGACAAAAGAATTGAGGTCTTCCTGTGGAATGCCGCCGCACTCAAAGAACAACGCATCCATCGCATCACGCCGAGAGCAGCGCTCCAATTTCCCCCACAAAAGTGACGAACTTCATGAAGAAGAATGGTCTGGCGGGAAGTTCATTGTGTTGTAGTCATATGTGGGCATCAGCTTTCATCTTCCTTTGCAAGGCGATACTGCCTGTTTTTTCTTTCTCCCTGTGCTTCAAGGATTTGCTTTTCAGATAAAATTCGCAAATACCGTTTCACACTGCCTTCTGCTACACCCGATGCTTCACGCGCCTCTGCATTGGAAATCCATTCATGCTTTTTGAAGCATAGCAAAAGAGATTCTAAAAACGCTTTTTCACCGGGCGTCAGTTTATCGGTCAACTTATCGGCAACTCTATCGGCAACTGATTCCGCAAAACCATCTGCAAATGGAAATATTACAATCAAAAAATTGTCTTCAAACGTGAAAATTGAGCGGTCCTAGACCTCCATCATGCGACTCATGCCAGAGCCAAGCTGCTCCACGAGGTCAACATCATGAAACACGCGCATGAGCTCGCGGTTGCGGGGCATAGACCGGCAACGGAAGAAGTTCTCACGGCTGAGTCCGAGCGGCAATCCACCATAAGAAGTGACGGTGAGTCTGTCTGAGAAAATCTCCACCACGGGCGGCACTTCACGGCTAAAGTCTGTGTGAACAATGGCATTGATGACAGCTTCCTTCAGCGCAAGCGCATCTATCATTTGCCGCTCCAGCCTTTTTGTGGCGGTAATTTTCGTAAAGGTTCTAATCTCCACTTTTAATTTTTCAAGGATATTTTTTGTTGCCGTAATGAGACAGCGGTATCCGTACTCTTCGTTCTCAATCAAATCCACCTTGGTGGTTCCAGAATATTTTGCGACTTTGATGGATACGCCGTTTTCATCAGCCAGCAGATAAGCGGCATAATTAAAATGCCCGTCATCATCTACCAAATCCAATGAAGCTAAAAACTCATCGTTGAGCTTCTTTTTCTGCTCCGAATAATATATTTCCAGTTCCTTGAAAGTAAGTTTCTGCTTGGGCGAGCGCATATTGCCCAAGCTGTGGGGGATGCGCTTGGCATACATCTCTTCAATCTGCTCTTTAGTCATATGCTGGTTGGAACTGCCCACACGGATAAAGAACCCTCCGGGGACATTCCTTTGCGGCGCAAATAATAGGGCTTCTCAATACCGCTGGACACAATCACTTTGATGACTTCGATGTCGTCTATCTTCTCAATGATGATATCGAACAGACCGAGGATGTGCGGTTGCATATTGTTTTTGATTTTGTCGGTTATCTGCCGCTGAACAAGGTCAAGCTTTTCTACGCCGACAATTTTCTTGTGCTTATCGTCAATGCCGACATAAATCTCGCCACCCTCAGAATAGTTGAGGAAAGCGACCACCGTTTCTTCAAAATCGTCCGACACTGGGATTTGTATTCAATTCGATTGCGTTCTTCGAGGAATTCAAAAGACATGTTTGTTGCCTCCATACGACTTATTGTTTCTTATCTTCGGTCGGATTATCAAGCTGGATTTCCATGGTTTCTTCGGAGAAAATATAGTCCCCGTGGGCATACTTGGCGATATCAAGCTGAAGGACATCCAGCACACGGCAGGCGATGTTAAACGACGATGATGAAAGATTGCGTTCGCCGCTTTCAAACCGTTGGTATTGCCGCTGGTGGATATTTGCCTGGTCAGCGACCTGCTGTTGTGTCAAACCGAGCTTCTCTCTGGCTTGTCTGAGAACACCGTGCTCAAAAAGCACTCGCTGATATGCCATGCGACAACCTCCTTCCGACTACATCATCTATTACACACCCAATCGGTCGTGGTGTCGATGATAAAATGAAGCCATCATTTTTTCCAACTACCGACCTTGATAACTACATCATTCGCATTCATGGTATATGTGTACCCAATATTCGGATACAGTTTCTTAATCTCAGCAGCAAGTTCATCCTTACTATACCCAAATCGGGCGACGTTTGCATCCTCGTTGCTTTCAACCGCCGTGGTGATGATGTCCTCGAAAGTAGTCTGTGCTATGGTTCTTTCCCATTCGTCAAAGTGCAGCGTATTGAATGAAATCGGCTCATCTTCAAAAATCCAAAAAGCATCATCATAGTGCGTATCATTTGCAATTGGGGCATTGACATCCCATGAAGCGTGATATTGCTGGCTTCCATTTCGCTGGCTTGCTATTGCCTTATCTGAGAGCAATAAGTAGTCATGCCCTGCTTGCATCGGTCTGTCAGGGGTAGGGTCATTCCAAGTGGTATCGACATGATACCAGATGCCATCGACCTTGACCATGTTCCATGCATGACTCCCGTTATTGGGGCCGCTCTTGCCGGATATTTTTTTGACCTCAAATTCAAACTGCGATGCAATTAGGGAAAAGGCACTGGCATAGCCATCACAAATAGCACGGTTTTGTACGAGAGCGGAATAGGCCAGGCTTCCACTTTCATTGTCAGGGGTTACGCCGTCTGCCTTGTAGGCATATTGGCAGTTGACCACTATGTAATCGCTTATTGCACAGACTAATTCGGACTGCAAATAATCGTCTTGCAATTGCTTCTTGATGGAATCAATAGCCGCTCCGACCGCCTGCTCAAGGCGAGTTCTGTAATCAGCGGGTATGTTCTTGTATTCAAGTGTGACTTTTGTAATAATTCCATTCGTGCTGTGCCAGCGGTAATTCGTAAGATAATCAATGGCTGGGTTGTCGTCAATTATTTTCCACAAGTCATAGCCATCCGTGAATTCTGCCTCGGTGAGTTGAAATTCCGATAAGTCGCAGAAATCCTCTCGGTCGAGAATTGCGTTGTAAAGTGTATCATCAATGCCGCCGACAGCGCGAGGTTCAAAGAGCGACACCTTCGTTTCGTTGTTTACTTCCACTCGACTGCATCCAAACAAAGTCCCCATAACCGCAACAAGGCAAAGCATCGACAGTGCTTTCATAGACCTCTTCTTTGCTTGTAGTTTCCATTGCGAAGAAACTGTCATAGGCATGTATTATCCTTTCTCAAACAGCAATAGCATCAGTTATCTGTCATGCTGAACGCACCATAGAGTTGCGTATCATTTTCGACAATATCATATGTAATCCAGCCGAAGCCTTCCAACCCCCAGTCAGTTCCCCATGAATTGATAAATTTAAATGCATTCTTTGCATCATCAAAGCCGACAAGACATATTGCATGACCTCCACGATTCTTTCCGCTCTGAACATCATAAACTGGGTTTTTCTCATCAAGTTTATCCATGTCGGGATAGACATTGACACCAACAACTACACCACCATATTTTACAATTGCATTTTTAATCTGGTCAACACCTGAAATAGAAAACCATTCTTTTGAATTATGCGGCGCCGCCTTGGAGATTTGTGTGCTGTTAGGTTTTGTCCGATGATCTTTTTCATTGTACGGCATATCATTAAGTGCGCAAACCCCCTGTTGCGTCACAAGGCGCATAGCTTCGGAAATCAAAGCACCACCATCCTGTCCGTAGTTAATCTGATTATAGACATATGCCGGACTGAGTGCGGGGTTCACCGTGAAATCCCAGCCGAGGTCGGTCTTTTCTTGGGCGCTCTTTAATGCATAAGCGGTCGCCCACGCAGTACAGCTTCCTTGGCTTCCTTGATTACCCGGAGCAGGATAGGCATCAGAATTGTCGTATGCATTATAATGTTCGTTATTATCGGGTTCAACAATGCGCCGTGCGTCCTCTATAACCACAGGTGAATCGGCAATCAAGCCCAGTGTACCCAACGCCAGTGTTCCTGCCACAATAACAGCAATAATAATACCCGCAAGAAGAGTGCCGCCACCAGCGGCGCTGGCTATTATTATCTTCTTTTTACGCTGACGGTTACGCCTGTTATTATCGTCATCATTGGACGAATAACCCTTAATCATTCCTCCACCGTTATAAAGAGACATGTGCATTTCCTCCTGTTATAAATGCCCCATTGTCAAGTCAAAATATTTTCTCGCAATAGGGTTTAGTTAAACTCAATGGCACAAGAAAACGCCAAAAGTAAGATTCAACGACTGTCAACCACTCTGTTATTCGTGGATTGGGTACCTCAGGTTAATGGTTCGTCGTGTGATTCTACTATTCTTTAGTCGCGGATCAGCTTGTTCTCTACTGAAATAGCTAATTTCCCAGAGAACAAGCTGCCATAAAAGGAGTACCGTAGATAACCAAACCTGTGTGTTACCTTTGGCGCTTTCTTCTACCATTGAGTAGTGACCTGTTCTTTTTTAGTATCCTAACATATTTACATAGCTTTATCCTACCTCCTTGTGTCTGTTCGGTTATTTATTTTTGAGTATATGAAATATGACCTGTAGACATTCCCCAAATAAAGCAAGCCAATTCTCTCGCTATAGCAGTTACAGCCTTGTGTTTAGCCTTGCCACTATACAAAAGACGACCATATTTTCTTTGCATACGTGAAACAGCCCTATCCGCATAAGCAATAACGGCACTAGGTTGACCTTTTTGTCTAGCTTTTAGCGCTTTTGATTTTACGATAGAGCCTTTCAATAAAGCACGAGCACATTCAATCAAAGTCGTCCGAACAACAC
>NZ_BLLI01000078.1 GCF_011170085.1 Pseudolactococcus hodotermopsidis
GCTGAAAATTCAGCATAAATCATAACTCAATCATATCAAAAATGGAATCTAAAAGTAAATTTTGCTTTAGCAAAACGTAACTCATGTTTAGACTTTTTTTGGGACATTTTCAATTTCGCTTGACAGCGCGATTTGCACTTTTTCTTTCTGCGCACCAAGAAGTGCGATTTTAGACGTGATTTCCGTTTTTGCCATTTCGATAAGTCGTTTAAATGCTGGCTCGTCCTTGAATGAATCGGTAAATTTTGTGAATTCGTTGAGCTTGTCAGCTGTGTCAAAAACATTTCCGATGAACTCGATAAAGTCGCCAGAAGCCATATCTCCGCCCAGTTTCTCTTGAACCCACTCCCAATTTTCCGTAAGCCATTTAAATGCTTTCGCCTGAGAAAACTCACGACGAATCAAAGACGCAAACCAAAAACGTAAATCCTGTGGTTTAATTAGCGCTGTCTTTCGATATTGAGAGAGGATATAATCAACTGTCGCCATTTTTTTCGTACTAGAAACCGCCAAATTCAACTCACGTTGGAATTTTTGGTCAGTCGTTTTAGCATAAGCCTCAAAATATTGCCTAACCAAATCAGCCGTTTCATTTTCTGTGATTTCATTTTTCAAAACAAGGGGACGACTGTCAGCGGGGATACTGTGAATATCAGCCTTATGTTTAGCAAAAAGGGCTGATGATTGGGTGAGCGCATCTGCATTTTCAGCATAAATTTCCCATGAAATGGGTAAGGCGCGGAGTTGCTCATCATTGAAAGACTCGCCCGCAATTTTATCCCAGCCCAAACGCTTGTACTGCTTTTCAAACAAATTGCCGACAAATGTTTTGAAATTCTTTTCAGATTCCGAAGACTCATCAACAAAGATTTTAAGCGCATTTAAAGCCTGTGTCATTGCCGTGTTGACCACATTTGACGATTCATTGTCAAATGTGGCAAGCAACTCTACCAAGTCAGCGTAGTCAGACAAACCGCCCTCTGCTAATTTCAAAGCAGATTGAATGAGCTGAACTTTTGTTATATGATCGAAACTGTCAATTTTTGAGACAATTTTTTCGTTTAAGTCAGTCGAATATTTGACCAAGTAATGTGCGGCGTTTTGTGCGTTAAACAATAGCGGTTTGTCGCCATTTTCAGCTGACAATTTGGCGAAATTTGGTAGGCGAACTTCTGCTTTTGATAAAACATCTGGCAGTCCAGTCCAGTTGCTATTCAAGGGTATTTGCCACAAACGTTGCTTGTCAACACCCTCACCAGTGAAGAATTGTTGTTGTCGCAAAACGAGCGTGTCTTTTTCTACCGAAACACTCAAAACTGGATAGCCAGGTTGGTCAATCCACGAGGTCATAAAGGCTGAGACATCACGTCCTGACGTTTTCGACAAGGCTTCCCACAAATCGCGCCCTACGGTATTGCCATACTGATGCTTGTCAAAATAGGTGTGAAGTCCCGCCGAAAAGTCGGTGTCCCCTAGCCACTTACGGAGCATAACCATGAGCCGCGCGCCCTTGGCATAGACAATCGCGCCATCAAAAAGCGTGTTAATCTCGTCGGGATGGTTGACAGCAACATGGACACTCTGCACACCGTCAATCGCATCACGGTTGAGCGCCATAGTCGCCTCGGCAGTCGAAAACTGCTCCCAAATATGCCAGTTAGGCTCGATACTATCAATCGCCACGTACTCCATCATATTGGCGAACGACTCGTTGAGCCAAAGGTCATCCCACCACTGCATCGTCACAAGGTCGCCAAACCACTGATGAGCAAGCTCGTGCGCAATGACTAGCGCAACATATTGGCGAGTGGCAAGCGTTGAGTTGTCGGGATCAGCGAGGAGCGCCACCTCGCGATAAGTGATACAACCCCAGTTTTCCATAGCCCCCGCCGAAAAATCCGGCAAGCCAATGTGCCAAGAATGTGGCAACGGATAAGCCACATTAAAGTAAGACTCATAGAACTCTATCACACGAATTGCAATATCAAGCGGAAAATCAAGCGCTTGTGGTTTGTGTGCCTTGGTCGCAAAAACACCAACTTTTGTGCCATTTTTCGTTTGTCCTAGTTTTGACTGCAAGTCACCTAAAACAAAGGCAAGCAAATAAGCTGACATTTTGACTGTCGTTTCAAAAGTATGGATGCCATTTTCATTTGATATTTCTGGCATATTTGAGACGATTAACTCGCCGTCTTGTTCGTCAAATTTGACTGAAAGGTCAAAAGTTGCCTTAGCTGCTGGCTCATCAATGGCCGGAAAAGCTTGCCGTGCAAAATGCGTTTCAAATTGCGTGCCGACTAATTGTTTTTTCACACCACAAACTTCATAATAAGACGGATAAATACCTGTCATATTATCGGTTAAGGCAGCTGAATAAGTAAAGGCAACTGTAAGTTTACTTGGTGCTGAGATTTGAAAATTGACCGTTTCCTCATCTTCATCCAAGCTAAAGGCAACTGTTTGACCATTGACTACAACTGCTGTAATCGCTAAGTCTTTTTGGTGGAAAGCTAGGTCAGTCGCAAATGCCTCGCCTGTGACCGTCACTTTGCCCTCAAAACGTTTCGTCTCGCGGTTAATATCCAGATAAATCTGGTAATGCTCTGGTTTAAAATCGTCATATAAATGTTTAAATTCGCTCATTGTCTGCCTCCGTTTTTATACTTTATTATACCAAAATCTCGGGAAAGACGGCTGATTAAGATATGCTTTATTTTAACAAATAAAGAGACTGGGACAAAAGTCGAAAATTAGCATAATTTACCTAATTTTCGACTTTTATTCCAGCTTCTTTCTGTTTACAAAATACCCCAAACACTTTCCAAAACATTGGTTTGATCACGATCTGGCCCAACTGAGAATGTCGAAATCTTCACACCCACAAGTTCTGACACCCGACGCACGTAATTCTTTGCCGTTTCTGGCAAATCATCCAAATGACGAACGCCAGTAATATCCTCAGACCAGCCTGGCAAAGTTTCGTAAATCGGCGTGCAACGTTGCAGGGTTTCAAGACTAGCAGGATAGTAGTCAATGCGCTCGCCGTCAAGGTCATAAGCGACACAAATCTTCACTTCATCAAGACCCGTCAACACATCAATCGAGTTGAGCGACAGATTAGTCAAGCCAGACACGCGACGAGAATGGCGCATCACCACGCTATCAAACCACCCGACACGGCGCGGACGACCAGTTGTCGTACCATATTCATGACCGACTTCTCGGATTTGATGACCGATTTCATCGTTCAATTCCGTTGGAAATGGTCCATCACCAACACGTGAGGTGTAAGCTTTACAAACGCCAACAACTTTAGAAATCTTCGATGGACCAACGCCTGAACCGATTGTCACGCCACCAGCAACTGGGTTTGATGAGGTCACATATGGATAGGTTCCTTGGTCAATATCAAGCATAACACCTTGCGCACCCTCAAAAAGCACACGTTTACCCGCATCCAAAGCATCATTTAAAATAACAGAAGTATCTGTCACATACTTTTTGATTTGTTGCCCATAGTCGTAATATTCATCGAAAATTTCTTGGAAATCAACGGGGTCAACTTCATACATTTTGACAAATTCACGATTTTTTTGTTCAAGATTAATTTTCAAACGTTCAGCAAAAATGTCCTTGTCAAGCAAATCAGCAATCCGAATACCAACACGCGCTGCCTTGTCCATATAAGCTGGACCGATTCCTTTAATCGTTGTACCGATTTTATTGTCGCCTTTGGCATCTTCTTGGAGCTGATCGAGTTTGATATGATAAGGCAAGATGACGTGCGCACGGTCAGAAATTCTCAGATTGTCCGTTGTAATGCCCGCCTCATGCAAATAAGCAAGCTCTTTGACCAACGATTTCGGATTGACCACAACACCATTTCCGATAACTGAAATTTTTTCAGGATAGAAAATGCCAGACGGAATCAAATGCAGTTTATACTTTGTACCGTCAATCACAATTGTGTGACCCGCATTATCGCCACCTTGATAGCGTGCAATTACTTCCGCATTTTCACTGAGGAAATCTGTGATTTTCCCCTTACCCTCATCGCCCCATTGGGTGCCGACAACTACTACTGATGACATATTTTCTCCTTATTTTAACTTCAAACATCGCTTGCATTATCTGCAACACTTTATTATAGCAAATTTGACTGAATATTGCTACAAATCTGTCACTTTTTCTACGTAAAATGTCTGAAAAGTTCGGATTTATGAATTTTTTAAAACATCAGTTATTGTTTTAACTAGGAAATATACTAAATAAAACAAACAAAATGATTGCTAATATCAAAAAAATAGATGTCCAATTTTTATTACGTACAAAAAATAACGAACTGTAATTGCTCAAACTTATTCGTATGAATTTGAGTGTCAATTTACCATATTTTCTCTTAGGAAATCGCTCTTTTTGTTGCATCAAAATGGTTTGAAATTCATCATCTGTCAATTCTACCTCATTTTTTACAAATAAATGTGTAAATATCAAGTTTAATAAAGCCGCAGAAAACAAGATAACTGGTGCAAAATATTGATTACCGGTCGGGAGATTATTCTGATTAAGAAGAACAGTAAAAAATGAAATAACAAACGCTACGACAACCCATCTTCCTTTTCCTTTGTAAATGATAATCATTTTCATCCTCACTTTCTTTTGTCATCTAACACAAAGTTAGTTGTATTTTTGCTTAATTTTTGTTTGCGCAACGTAGCAAGTTCCGCTTTTCTAAAACACGTTTCTTCATGGTCATCAATCACACCGACAGCTTGCAGATAAGCATAGATAATCGTTGTGCCGATAAACTTGAAACCACGCTTTTTAAGGTCTTTGCAAATGGTGTCAGACAACGCATTCTTCGTCAGAAAACCATTTTTGAGTGGCTGACGAACTTGCGTTTGACAAGTCACAAAGCCCCACAAATAGCAATCAAAACTGCCAAATTCCGCTTGAATTTCCTGAACTCTCAGCGCATTATTGATAATAGCTTGAATTTTCAACCTATTTCTGATAATTGCCACATTTTGCATGAGTTCAGCAAATTTTACCTCATCAAATTTGCCAACTTTGACAATATCAAAATTTTCAAAGGCAACATAAAAAGCTGGCGTTTTATTAAGTACCGTTGACCAAGACAACCCTGCCTGCATCAAATCTAAACAGAGCTTAGCATCATCATGCACTGCCACACCCCAGTAAGTATCATGATAATGACTTTCAGAAGTTGAACCAGTTGACCAAGCACAACGCTGTTTTTCTATTATTTTCATCTATTTCTATTATATCAAAAAAACTGGATTTTTCGTCCAGTTTTTCGTAAAACAAATAAAGTGTAGTTTTTGGCGAATAACTTTTCTGACGAAGAACAATGGAAAAATTATCGTCAAAAAGTATAGATTATTTGTTTACAGTTTCTAATATTACATCATACCTGGCATGCCACCCATACCACTCATATCAGGCATAGCTGGTGCTGCTGGTTCAGGTTTATTGGCAACAACAGCTTCAGTTGTGAGAATCAAGCTCGCAACACTGGCAGCATTTTGCAAAGCAGAACGTGTCACTTTAACTGGGTCAATAATTCCTGTTTCAATCATGTCAACCCATTCGCCAGTCGCAGCGTTAAAGCCAGTTCCATTTTCCGATTGTTTGAGCTTGTCAATGACAACTGAACCCTCGTAACCAGCGTTTTTCGCAATTTGACGAACAGGTTCTTCAAGCGCACGTAAAACGATATTGCGACCAGTCAACTCATCTCCCGATAGGTCAATTTCAGCAACCTTGTCAATCACATTGACAAGCGCTGTCCCACCGCCAGAAACGATACCTTCCTCAACTGCTGCACGTGTGGCATTCAGCGCATCTTCAATACGAAGTTTCATCTCTTTAAGCTCCGTCTCAGTCGCTGCACCAACCTTGATAACCGCTACACCTCCCGACAATTTCGCCAAACGTTCTTGCAGTTTTTCGCGGTCAAAATCAGAAGTTGTCTGCTCAATTTGCGATTTGATAACCGCAGTGCGATTGGCAATCGCATCTTTAGCGCCCGCACCCTCAACGATTGTCGTTGTCTCCTTGTCAACCGTGACTTTGCTAGCTTGACCAAGTGACTCAACTGTCGCATCTTTAAGCTCAAGCCCGAGATCTTCGGTAATAACCGTACCACCTGTGAGAATGGCAATATCTTCTAACATGGCTTTACGACGGTCACCAAACCCTGGTGCTTTGACTGCAACAACATTGAACGTCCCACGAATCTTGTTGAGGACAAGCGTTGGCAAAGCCTCACCGTCCACATCATCAGCGATGATTAGGAGCGGACGACTTTGTTGCAAGATTTGTTCCAATAACGGCAAAACATCTTGAATACTTGAAATCTTCTTGTCTGTGATGAGAATGTAAGGGTTGTCCAAATCAGCGACCATTTTTTCGTTATCAGTCACCATGTACTGAGATAAATAACCGCGATCAAACTGCATACCTTCAACAACATCCAGCTCAGTTTCCATACCTTTTGACTCTTCAATCGTAATCACACCGTCGTTGCCGACTTTTTCCATGGCCTCGGAAATGTAATCGCCAACTTTTTCAGAACGCGATGAAACCGCTGCAACTTGGGCAATGGCTTCTTTGCCAGAAACCGGAATCGCAATGTTTTCAAGCGCCTCAACAGCTGTTGCAACAGACGTTTCGATACCGCGACGAATGCCGATAGGATTCGCACCCGCTGTCACATTTTTAAGCCCTTCGCGAACGATAGCTTGCGTAAGAACCGTTGCTGTCGTTGTCCCGTCGCCAGCGATGTCATTGGTTTTTGAGGCAACTTCGCTAACAAGTTTAGCACCCATATTTTCAAAATGGTCTTCAAGCTCGATTTCTTTGGCAATTGTTACACCGTCATTTGTAATCAAGGGAGAACCGAATGACTTTTCAAGTACAACATTGCGCCCTTTAGGACCAAGCGTTACTTTGACTGTATCTGCTAAAATATCGACACCACGCACCATTGCCGCACGCGCATCTGATGAAAATTTAATATCTTTTGACACTTTTTTACCTCCTGAGTGTAAGATGTTGAGATGACGGTCTTGAGTCGTCGTTTTTTAGAATTCTATCACGAAAACGTAATAAACAATAGAACTAGACTCAAGGAATCGAAACTCAACTCATATTTTTTAGGACATCTCTAAAAACTGCTAAGGAAAGATAGCAATTTTTTCATGCACCGAGTAACCGCAGGTGCACATCTTTTTATTGTCTGCGATTTTATGAGCTGACAAAAATGGACGAATCTGAGTTTTTAGAGATGCTCTTTATTCTACGATTGCTAAAATATCGCTTTCGCGAACGATTAAGAGTTCGTCTGTCCCATCTTTGATCTGTGTTCCTGCAAACTTCTCAAAAATGACGACATCGCCAGCGGCAACGCTTGGTGCAATCACATTACCATGATGCGTCCGTACACCCTCGCCAACAGCGACAACTTCCGCCGTCGACGGCTTTTCTTGCGCACTTGTCGCAAGCACAATGCCACCAACCGACTTCTCTTCCTCTTTTTTAACACGTAAAACAATACGATCACCTAATGGTTTCAACATTTGGTAAGCCTCCAATTATTTTTAAATTTTTGGCACTCTCTGTGTTCGAGTGCTAACAATTTAATTATACTCATTTGGATGGCGTTCGTCAAGAGATTTGTGATTAGATTTTTTTAGTGTTAGTATAAAGTGATTTTACACTTTCCAATTATTTTTGACAATCACAATTTATATGTTCGAGTAATAAAACCTTAATTATACTCATTTGATTAAAGTTTCAAGTATTCCCCAAAACATAGCAAACGCGACTAAAATTTAACACTTAAATTATTATTAACTGCTACTGCTGCTTGCTTGTCACCATTGTAAGCATAAGCATGAACGTGATAAGCACCACTTTGTTTTTTGTGATTGTTACCATCAAATGTCACTAGATACTCGCCATCCTTCACTTTAGTTGCTACATACCACTTCAAATCATCTTGACCATTAGCATCTGACCAAATTGGAACTTTAACAGTAACACTTGATACGGCATTAGTTTTGACACGAACTTTAAATTCACCTGCAGATGGATTACCCTCTATAGCCGTACTAATAATCTTCGGTGCTTCATAAACTTGCAAGTTATTATTAACCGCTACCGCTGCTTGCTTGTCACCATTGTAAGCATAAGCTTGAACGTGATAAGCACCACTTTGTTTTTTGTGATTGTTACCATCAAATGTCACTAGATACTCGCCATCCTTGACTTTAGTTGCTACATACCACTTCAAATCATCTTGACCATTAGCATCTGACCAAATCGGAACTTTAACAGTAACACTTGATACGGCATTAGTTTTGACACGAACTTTAAATTCACCTGCAGATGGATTACCCTCTATAGCCGTACTAATAATCTTCGGTGCTTCATAAACTTGCAAGTTATTATTAACCGCTACCGCTGCTTGCTT
>NZ_BLLI01000079.1 GCF_011170085.1 Pseudolactococcus hodotermopsidis
TAACTTGATAACACGATACTTTTCCAATTCATTCACAGTGAGTAATATCCTTTTCATAAGTATTAGTTTAACATTTGGGACATTTTATGTTTCGACCTACTTAGGACATTATCACTTTCGAATGATACAAGAAAAAATTTAGCAAGAGAAAAAGTTGATTATTTTCGATTGACTTGTTATAATTAAGGTAACGGATAAGTAATTTTGACACTTTGTTTTCAGAAATGTGACGGTCGCTGCAAGTCATGCTTAGATCAAGATGAAATTCTACCGTGTTTAAAATTGATAAAATAAATGAGATACCGTCAAGGTAAAGTAGGTGGAACCGTGTTTACGAACGCCCTACTATTATTTTGACGGTATTTTTTGGAGGAAAATGATGTTAGATATTAAAAAAATTCGCAATCACTTTGATGTTGTTGAGACAAAACTCAAAACACGTGGCGTTTCTGTTGAGAAACTCTATGAAATTCGTGAGTTGGATACTAAAAAGCGTGAGCTCATCATTGAAACGGAAAGTCTCAAAAAGCAACGTAATGAGGTTTCTGATGCCATTGGCTTAGCCAAACGCAATAAGGAAGATGCAAGCGCCGCAATCGCACAAATGCAGGAGGTTTCGGCAAAAATCAAGGCACTTGATGCGGCATTGGCAGCATTTGATGAAAAAGTGACAGCACGCCTTGAAATGATACCAAACTTGCCTGCTGATGATGTTCCTGTCGGCGCTGATGAGGCTGATAATGTTGAACTCAAACGGGTCGGCGAGGTGCCAAGTTTTGACTTCGAGCCACAAGCGCATTGGGATTTGGGTGAAAAACTCGACATTCTCGACTGGGAACGTGGCGCTAAAGTCACGGGGTCACGCTTTCTTTTCTACAAAGGTTTAGGCGCACGCCTTGAGCGCGCTGTCTACAATTTTATGCTGGATGAGCATGCCAAAGAGGGGTACACGGAGATGATTACGCCTTACATGGTCAACCACGACTCAATGTACGGTACTGGGCAATATCCTAAGTTCAAGGAAGATACTTTCGAGCTTGCTGATAGCGATTTCGTCTTGATTCCGACTGCTGAGGTGCCTTTGACTAACTATTATCGTGATGAGATTATTGATGGTGCTAAGTTGCCGATTTATTTCACGGCTATGAGTCCGTCATTCCGCTCTGAAGCTGGTTCTGCGGGGCGTGATACGCGTGGTCTCATTCGTCTCCACCAATTTCATAAAGTTGAAATGGTCAAGTTTGCAAAACCCGAAGCCTCTTATCAAGAGCTTGATAAAATGCTTGAAAATGCTGAAAATATTCTGCAAAAACTTGGCCTTGCTTATCGCGTTGTCACGTTATCAACTGGCGACATGGGCTTTTCTGCCGCTAAAACTTACGATTTGGAAGTCTGGATTCCTGCCCAAAATACTTACCGTGAGATTTCAAGTTGTTCCAATACAGAAGACTTCCAAGCTCGCCGTGCGCAGATTCGTTATCGTGATGCTGACGGCAAAACACAACTGCTACACACTTTGAATGGTTCTGGTCTTGCGGTCGGTCGAACGGTCGCAGCAATTTTGGAAAATTATCAAAATGCTGACGGTTCTGTGACTGTGCCTGAGGTGTTGCGTTCTTATCTTGGTGGCGTTGATGTGATTGGATAAATGATTTATATCGTGAAAAGTCTTTTCTCTTAATAGAGGAGAGACTTTTTTTATAAAAAAATCGTGTAGGATTAGTTGCTACACGATTTTCTAAATAATTAACTACTTGACTTCAATACTATTTATCCCATTTTAAGCTAAAACCAGATACATCTTTATTCCAATAAAGATTACGAAAGATAGTATTATCCAATTTCTGACAGTTTGAAACAGTCAGACTTGTTAGCGTATCATTATAACAATCGAACTGTAACAATGATGGTAAATCTGAAATCTCTAAACTTGTTAATTCATCAGAAATGCAATAAAAACGAACTAAATTTTTAAAAAGGTTAATTCCTGTAAAATCTTTAATTTCATGCGCTGCAGTTGAACCCCACATACTTATATCTGTTATTGGCACAATATTAATTCTATTATTTTCAATATATTAAGGATACAATTCTTTCAAAGTCGTTCTAAAATTTTCATCAGGAAAATTAGCTTTTGACAACTCAACCCACAACTTTTTCTCAGTCCATCCCAATACAGTAAAATCTTCTGCTTGAGCATTTTCGTCACACTTTAACATGGACAATTTAGGGTATATCAATACATTTGTATCTTTCCAATAAAAAACAAAGTGCGAAAATTTATCACACTTTGTCTACAATTCTAATAAATTTTTAAGTTGCTTTTATCTCCTATTGCGTGATGATTGATTGATAAGCATCAAAATCCCAACCAGTTACATTGACAGTTTCATCATAAGAAAGACGTCTCAACTCAGGTAAATTACTTACGTCCAAGCTAGTTAATTGATTATTCCCAGAGACTAGATAGGCCAGTTTAGGTAAATTTGAAACTACTAAACTTGATAATTTGTTATTTTCGCAATATATATTATTCAACTCTGGACAATTGGAAACTTCTAAACTTGGTAGTTGATTATTATTATCACAGTCAAAACTCCACAAAACTGGTAGATTAGAGACAACTAGCTTACCTGTGAAATTATTTTCACAAAAACGCAAATACTCTAGCTCTGGTAAATTCGAAATATCTAGGTGAGTCAACTTATCATTACCCTCGATCTCTAAATCATGTAGCTTTTCAAAATTAGATACACTTACGCTAGTTATTTCAGTTTTATAAATACTCAAACCATGCAAATTTTTGAATACTTCAATACCAGTCAGATTTTTTACTTTTGAACTATTCTCCAAATGGATATATTCCAGTACCTCAACATTAATTTTCCCATTTTTCATATCTTCTATATAATACTTAGCATATTCTTCTTGAAGATATTTTCTAAAATTCTCATCAGGGAAATTTTTAGCTGACAACTCAACCCAAGACTCCTCACTATACCAACCAATTAAATCGAAATTAGGAGCTTGACTTTGGTAAAAAATCTCTTCTAATTTAGATAAATTGCTTACATCCAAACTAGTCAATTGGTTATAGTCACACCACAAATAAACTAAATTTGTCAAATTTGAAACATCTAAGCTAATTAATTTATTATTATCACATATCAATTTTTCCAATTTCGTTAATTTTGAAACATCCAAAGTGGTTAATCTATTTCCGGAACAATATAAAGTTGTTAAATTCTTGAAATACTCAATCCCTTTTAAATCACTGATGTTTTTTCCATTGACACGATCATTGAAAGAAGGAGAAAGCTCCAATCTAGTAAATGCCGAAACATGAATTTTCCCATTTTCAATATACTCTGGATACCTTTGACTTAAAATATCTCTAAACTCCACATCAGGGAAATTAGCTGCTGAAAGTTCAACCCAATCCTTATCATCTTCCCCCATCCAAGATTTCAACTGCGTCAAATTACTACCAGTCAAGCGGGCAGCACTATTTGTTACTGTCGTACCTCCATGATGAATCGCAACTAGCTTATTGTTACTGTTGACAACACTACCGCCTGAAGTACCAGCTTCAGAATCCATCGTATAAGCTACTTTATCTGTTGACAAACTATTAATTGTTCCTGTACTGGTATAGAGATAAATGCCTTTATAACCTGACAAACGTAATGTTTCATTAGCTGATATAGTTTCTTGAATTTCCAATTTACCAGCACTGCTTAAGCTACCATCAAGTTTGATGCCACCCAAATCATGGTCTGCATATCCTTTAGTATAATTAGTTGCCGAAAAGAAATGATCTTCGCCGTCAGCACGAACTACGCCAATGTTTTGAGCACTACCACTACCAGCAGTTACCTCAGCAGCCACTGCACGACCACCTCTAGTTTCATCATAAACAACATGGGCAGATGTTACCACAAAATCATCCGCAACAAGGACACCTGTACCAACAACTCTTGAACCATCTGGAAAACGAACGATCATTTTAACCGTTGCACGGTAAGGTTGATTTGTAAAATCCGTGATAAGTTGGCGCGTATCTTCGCCAATGACTACTCTTGTTTGCGGTTTTTCATCTGCGGATACTGTCGCATAACCTGCACCACCCACAAGGGACAGCGCCAAAAGCGTTGCAGCCATCATCTTTTTTGGATTTAAAAGATGATTTGAGACATTCTTAAAGTTCATAATTTAATTCTCCTTCTTTTTAGAACTAGCTTTATTATAACGCAAAATAGTTTCTAATGCAACCTTTTTTTTAATTTATTTATTTTTCTTATCATTCGAAAGTGATAATGTCCTAAGTAGGTCGAAACATAAAATGTCCCAAATGTTAAACTAATACTTATGAAAAGGATATTACTCACTGTGAATGAATTGAAAAAGTATCGTGTTATCAAGTTAGTACACGATGGTAAGAAAAAGAAACAACGTGCTAGTGTCGAGCTTGGTCTGTCTCTTAGACAAGTCAATCGCCTCCTCAAAGCTTATCAAGAAAAAGGGAAACAAGCCTTTGTACACGGCAATAGAGGCATGAGACCTGCCCACGCCATCTCCTTTGAAATCAAGGAAAAAATTATCAAACACTATAAAGCCTATCAAGACCTAACCCCAAACATCAAACATTTCACTGAAATACTAGCAGAAATTGAGGACATTCATTACTCTGACACAACCATACGGGCAATCATATATAGCGATGGCTTACTCTCTCCAAAGTCCCAAAGGAAAACGAGAAGAAGAATCAAGGCGATACAAAAGAAAAAAGAAAGTCAGACACAAGAAACTGCACTACTTCACAAAGCAGAAGAAAGATTAGAAGTAGTCGAAAAAGCACATCCAAGCAGGCCGAGAAAGAAATACAGTGGGGAATTAATACAAATGGACGCTAGCTCTTATCAATGGTTTGGTGGACAAATCACACATCTACATGTCGCAATTGATGATGCCTCTGGAAACATCGTAGGCGCTTATTTCGATACACAAGAGACACTCAAAGGATATTATCATGTCTTACATCAAATCTTAACTAAACATGGCATCCCTGTCGCTTTCTTGACTGATAAGAGAACGGTTTTCGAGTATCATAAAAAAGCGAGGAAAAAAATGGAAGACGATACTTTAACACAGTTTGGCTTTGCTTGTCATCAGTTAGGGATTGATGTCAAAACTTCGTCCATACCTCAAGCTAAAGGACGAGTAGAACGTTTAAATGGGACTTTACAGTCAAGATTACCGATTGACCTACAAAGAGCTGGAATTACAACAATTGAAGACGCTAATGACTTTCTAAACAAATGGGTCAGACAGTTCAACCAAAAGTTTGGCAATAAAACAAAAGAGACCGTTTTTGAACAGGCCCCTTCAGCTTCTACGATTAATTTACTGCTAGCTCGCGTGGCGAAACGTGTCGTTGACAGTGGTCACCACATCCGTTATAACAATCACTTCTACTTACCAATTAAAGGAGACAAGGAAATGTACTTTACTAAAAAATCTAAGGCACTTGTTATAGAAGCCTTTGACGGTAATATTTATATCAATATCGAGGACAAGATTTATAGCTCAAGAAAGTTACTAACACATGAAATTTACTCAGAAGAATTTGATCAACCCAAAGAAGGCAAAAAAGAAAAACGCAAGTATATTCCCCAACAGTCTCATCCGTGGAAACTTGCATCTTTCGAAAAGTATCTCAGAAGAATCGGTAAGACGCTTCTGGAATATCAAGCTGAAAATTCAGCCTAGATCATAACTCAATCATATCAAAAATGGAATCTAAAAGCAAATTTTGCTTTAGAAAAACGTAACTCATGTTTAGACTTTTTTTGGGACATTTTCACTTTCGCTTGACATTGTTATATACCCCTAAATATCAATAGTAGAATACTGTGCATTCGCCTCAATAAAATCACGGCGTGGCTCAACGCGGTCGCCCATGAGCATGTCAAAAATCGCATCTGCCTCGGCCGCATCATCTACGCTGACTTGCGCCATAGTACGCTGCTCCGGATCCATGGTCGTTTCCCAAAGCTGATGATCGTCCATTTCGCCAAGCCCCTTATAACGCTGAACAATTGGCTTGCGATTGCCCGTTGTCATCTCAAGAATCGCTTGTTGCAACTCCGTTTCTTGATTGACCCCTGGCTGAATGTAGGTAATCTTATCGCCTAATTTGACCCCGTAAATCGGCGGTTGTGCAATATAAACATACCCCGCCTCAACAACTGGGCGCATATAACGGTAGAAAAGGGTCAGCAAAAGCGTTCTAATATGCGCCCCATCAACATCGGCATCGGTCATGATGACCAATTTTTGATAACGCGCTTTGGACACATCATAATCTGCACCAAATCCTGTTCCCATTGCCGTAAACAAGGAACGAATTTCCTCATTAGCAAGAATTTTATCCATGCTAGCTTTTTCGACATTGAGAATCTTACCCCGAATCGGCAGAATTGCTTGAAATTCACGATTTCGACCCGACTTAGCTGAACCACCAGCCGAATCTCCTTCGACGACAAATAATTCTGTTTGAAAAGGATCATTTGAGGCACAATCAGCCAATTTTCCTGGCAAATTTGAAATTTCAAGACCGGATTTTTTCCGTGTGACTTCACGCGCCCGTTTAGCAGCGATTCTCGCTTTACTAGCAAGAATACCTTTTTCAACGATTTTTTTAGCAACTTGCGGATTTTCTAATAAAAATGTCCCAAATTCTTCGCTGAATAATTTATTGACAATACCAGAAACTTCTGAATTACCAAGTTTCGTTTTCGTTTGTCCCTCAAATTGTGGGTTGGGGTGCTTGATTGAAATAACTGCCGTCAAGCCCTCACGCACATCTTCGCCTGTCAGATTTTCTTCATTTTCTTTTAAAATTTTATTCGTTTTAGCATAATTGTTAATCACACGCGTCAGCGACGTTCTGAACCCTTGCTCATGCGTACCGCCCTCGTGGGTACTGATATTATTGGCAAATGATAAAACAGTCGAATTATAATCGCCTGTATATTGCATGGCAACTTCAACTGCGATACCGTCAAGCTCGCCCTCCGTGAAAATAGCGGGTTCAAACAAAGTTGTCCGCTTTTCATTGAGATAGGCAACGTAGGACTGAATCCCACCCTCATAGTGATAATGCCGCGTTTCGACATCATCTGGGCGTTTATCCGTAATCGAAATGCGCAAACCACGATTGAGGAAAGCAAGTTCACGCACACGTTTAGCCAATTTTTCAAACTCAAATTCAATCGTTTCCGTGAAAATCTCTGGATCTGGTGTAAAATGGACGGTTGTGCCATGTTTATCAGTCTCTCCGACCAATTTCAAATCATCACCGACAACACCACGATGATATTCTTGGAAATACTGCTTGCCTTGCGTGAAAACATTGACATCAAGCTGAGTTGATAGGGCATTAACAACTGATGAGCCAACACCGTGTAGACCACCCGAGACTTTATAGCCCCCACCGCCAAATTTACCACCCGCATGGAGTACCGTAAAAACGGTCTCAACCGCAGGGCGACCTGTTTTTTCTTGAATGCCGACAGGAATCCCGCGACCGTCATCAACGACAGTAATCGAGTTGTCTGGCTCGATAAAAACCTCGATATGCGTTGCAAAACCAGCCAGCGCCTCGTCAATCGAGTTATCAACAATCTCCCAAACGAGATGATGAAGCCCTTCGCCACTGGTCGAGCCAATATACATCCCTGGACGCATGCGAACGGCCTCTAGCCCCTCCAATACCTGAATCTGACTGGCATCATATTCCGCTGCTTTTTCTTTTTTATCTTGTATGGCTTGCAATTCTTCTGTTGTCAAATCTAACCTCTTTCAATGCACATATTAATTAAATTATACCATATTTTGCCAAAAAAATCACGTTCTGACTTGCTAGCCAAAGCGTGACCGTTCTTGTCGTATAGACTTTTGTTTTAATAGACTTCTCCCGAAATTAAATTTCGAAATTGATAATACCACAAATTAAGGACGCCCGAAGTAAGTGCCTCTTTCTTCGATTACGATATTTCTGAGCCATACACTTAAAGGTTTTGATTTTAGCATTGATATTCTCAATCAAAATTCTTTCCCTTGAAATACGGCGATTCTCTTTCTTATCCTCGGAAGTTAAAGGG
>NZ_BLLI01000080.1 GCF_011170085.1 Pseudolactococcus hodotermopsidis
TAACTTGATAACACGATACTTTTCCAATTCATTCACAGTGAGTAATATCCTTTTCATAAGTATTAGTTTAACATTTGGGACATTTTATGTTTCGACCTACTTAGGACATTATCACTTTCGAATGATATAAACGAGAAATCTCAGATAATTTTACCTTTTCAAACAAGTAAAATTATGATAGAATAGGATAATAGCTAACTAGAAAGAGTGTGGAACATGCCAGAGCGTGGGTTATTGATCGTTTTTTCGGGACCTTCTGGGGTCGGAAAAGGGACTGTACGGGCAGCGATTTTTGAATCAAGCCAACATCAATTTGAATACTCCGTGTCAATGACGACACGGGCGCAACGTCCTGATGAAGTGGACGGCAAGGATTATTTTTTTACAACACGTGAAGATTTTGAGGAAAAAATCAAATCTGGTCAAATGCTGGAATATGCGGAATATGTCGGCAATTATTACGGTACGCCACTTGAGTATGTGAATCAAACATTGGATCAAGGTAAGGATGTTTTTCTTGAAATTGAGGTGCAGGGTGCGCTTCAAGTCAAGGAAAAAGTGCCAGATGGTGTTTTTATTTTCCTGACACCGCCAGATTTAGATGAATTGCGTGAGCGCCTTAGTGGTCGTGGCACAGATAGTCTTGATGTTATCAATGAACGTATGGCAAAAGCGCGTGAGGAAATCAAGCTCATGAGTGAGTATGATTATGCTGTGGTCAATGATGAGGTGTCCCTCGCTGTTGCGCGTGTCAAGAAAATTGTTGAGGCGGAGCATTTTCGTGTAGATCGCGTAATTAGTCGCTATCAAACGATGTTAGATGTCGCAACACAAACTGTTAAATAGAATCAAGAATAAGAGGTAAAAAATTATGATGTTAAAACCATCAATTGATGTCTTGTTGGACAAGGTCGATTCAAAATATTCACTGGTTGTTTTGGAGGCGAAACGTGCGCATGAATTACGTGATGGCGAACGTAAGACAAAAGAATTTTCATCTGTCAAACCAACACTTCAAGCCTTGGAAGAAGTTGCTGAAGGAACGGTAACAATTCATCCCTCTCCTGAGGCAAAACGCTTTGCTTTGCGTGAAAAACGTGAGTTGACACATTTGCGCAAACTTGATGAGGAACGTCGAATCAAGGAGAAAATCGCTCAAGAACAGGCTGATGAAGAAGCTAAGGCACGTAAAGGCGAAGCTGAAAAAGTGGTTGCAGAAGTCACCGAGGAAGTACCAGTTGAAGCTGAGTTACCCGAAGTTTCTGAAGTTGTTGTTTTTACCGAAGAAACTGATGCTGAATAAAAACTGCCTGAGCAGTTTTTTATTTTCTCGTTCAAACATTTAGGAGTAGAGCCATGTATCCAAAAATTGCGAAAATCATTGTTGATGTGCCGACGATGCAGACAGATAAACCGTTTTCTTATGCCATACCTGATGAACTTGTGGCGCTGATTCAGATTGGTATGCGAGTTCATGTGCCATTTGGCAAGGGCAATCGTTTGATGCAAGGCTTTGTTGTTGGTTTTGATGCTGGAAAAACAGATGTTTCGGAATTGAAATCAATTTCTGAGGTTTTAGATTTTGAGCCTGTTTTAAATCATGAGCAACTTAAACTGGCTGATGAGATGAGAAAAACGGTCTTTTCTTATAAAATTTCGATTTTAAAAGCCATGTTGCCAAATCTTCTCAATTCTTCTTATGATAAGGTATTGACAACTACTGATGTGACGGTTGCGGCGCAATATTTTGGTAATTCGACTGAGATTCATTTTTCTAGTTTGGATGAAAATGAGCAAGCTGTCATGATGAAACTACATCGTGAGGGAAAGATTTCGGTCAAATATGTGGCGCATGCCAAGGAATCTATCAAGACAAAAAAGGTTGTCACATTGACTGACGTAACTGCTTTAAAAGCGTTGACGATTCCTTTACGTGCTAAAAAACGTCTGGAAATGCAAGCGTTCTTGCAAGATTGTGCTGAGGAAAAAACGTGGGATTACTCAGAACTCGTCAAAAAATTCTCGCGTGAAGTGGTCAAGTTTTTCCTTATGAAAGCCATTTTGAACTTGACGGAAGTTGAGGTGTCGCGGTCGCAAGATTACTTCTCAAATATTACAGCCGATGAGCAGAAGGTACTAAATGCCGAGCAAATGAGCGCTTACCAAGCCATTATCAACTCGGCAGAAAAGCCATTTTTATTGGAGGGTGTGACAGGTTCGGGCAAGACTGAGGTTTATCTGCAAGTCATTGCGCACACAATCGCTCAGGGCAAAACGGCAATCATGCTAGTGCCAGAAATCTCGTTGACACCGCTCATGACCAGTCGTTTTATCGCGCGTTTCGGAGAAAATGTGGCAATTATGCACTCAGGTTTGTCGGACGGTGAAAAATATGATGAGTGGCGGAAAATCGCAGCGGGTAAAGCGCAAGTCGTGGTCGGCGCGCGTTCGGCAATTTTTGCACCTTTGGAAAATATCGGTGCGATTATTATTGATGAGGAGCATGAAACAAGTTATAAACAAGACTCAAATCCGCGCTATCATGCGCGAGATATTGCCATATGGCGGGCGAAGTATCATGGTGCGGCGCTCGTACTAGGTTCTGCGACACCGAGTTTGGAAACGCGTGCGCGTGCTCAGCAAAATGTCTATCAGCTCTTGCATTTGACTCAAAGAGCTAACGCTAAGGCGCAGATTCCGCAGGTTGAAATTCTTGATATGCGCCAACATCTTTCTGATAAATCGGCTTCATTCTCGCAAGTATTGCTTGATAAAATTTCTGAAAAAATCGCTAAAAATGAGCAAGTTGTCCTCATGCTCAATCGCCGTGGTTATTCATCATTTGTCATGTGTCGCGATTGCGGTTTTGTACCAGAATGTCCAAATTGTGATATTTCTTTGACTTTACATATGGACACGAAAACTCTGAATTGTCATTATTGTGGGCATACGGAAAATATTCCTTATGCTTGTCCGAATTGTCAAAGTCAAAAAATTCGTTATTATGGTAGTGGGACACAAAAAGTTGAGGAAGAGTTGTCCGAATTATTGCCAACTGTCCGAATTTTGCGAATGGATGTTGATACGACTAAGAAAAAAGGTGCGCATGGGCGAATTTTAAACAGTTTTGGTGCTGGCGAGGCGGATATTCTCCTTGGTACGCAGATGATTGCCAAGGGATTAGATTTTCCAAATGTGACTTTGGTTGGTGTCATCAATGCTGATACAGCGCTGAATTTGCCAGATTTTCGGTCATCTGAACGAACGTTTCAATTGCTCACACAAGTTGCGGGTCGTGCGGGTCGTGCAGATAAAGTAGGTGAGGTGCTGATTCAGACTTTTAATCCCAATCATTATGCCATTAAACTTGCGCAGACACATGATTATGAAAGTTTTTATCAAACGGAGATGGACTTCCGCCGTAAACTTGGTTATCCGCCTTATTATTATACGGTTCAGATTGTTATTTCACATAAAAATGAGGACGAGGCGGTTAAGAAATCTTATGAAATTATGACCATTTTGCGGAGGAATCTGACGGAAAAAGCGCAGATTCTCGGTCCGATTCCAAAGCCCATTGCCCGCACGCACAATCTCTACCATTATCAGCTCCTAATCAAGTATCGTTTTGAGGCTAATCTAACGCAGGCGTTAAATGCAGTGCTTGACTTGACACAGGTGCGCGAAAACAGGGAGTTGCGGCTTGCCATTGACAATGAACCACAAAATTTCATGTGACCGAAAATTAAAATGAACAAAAAATTAGAAAGTTTCGTAATCGGAACTTTTTTTTTTTACTATCTTGAAAGTTGCTAGAATGGTAATGTGAATAGTGTCTTGTTAAAAGGAATGAAATTTTTAAGAAGTGAACACTTAGGTAATTATAAAAATAGTAATAAAAGGTTTCGTTTTAAGGCGAAATCCATTTTGCTTTTGTAGTTATATTACTATATTTCAAAAAAATTCTTTAGGTAAAACGATATTTAGGCTTGTATACGCAATTAAATAAACAGACTCAATTCGCTATAAAACCAAAACACTTTTGGCTAGATTCATCACTTCGTCGTTGATAAGTCTTAACGTACACCTGTACGCTTTCGCCTTATCGCCTAGAATTGACGAGAAATGGCTCAAAAGTTGCGTTTCAGTTTTATAGCGAATCTAGTATACAACAGATTGTCGGCTAATTTTTGCTAACTTGTCGTCAGTCTTTTTATCGCATACCTATACTTGCAGATGTTTTTTATGGTTTTAAAATGGTCGTTTAACTTTAGCTTGAACGCTACGTTATCTTTGTTTAATGACTATATAAACGTGGAAAAGGAATTAGAATGATGAAAAAAATATTAGATGAGTTTTCGGGGAAGAAACTTGTCAAAAAGACAAAATTGTCTGAAGGCAAGAGTAACCGTGTCTTTTCACTTTCTGATAGTATTGGAAAGCATATTCGAGTAAGTGAGTACAGGTTATCTCGTCAGAGTAAGGAGCCTAGAACGATGCATTATCGGGCTTGGAAACGTGGGAAACATTGGCTTTATGCTAGTTCTGTTTTGGCTACCGTTGCGGGTGGTACATTTGTACAGGTAACAGGCGTTACACCTAAAGTTCTCGCCGATATTGTTGTTCAATCGGTAAATGATAGCATACAATTTTTAGCTCGTGATGAGGTATTATCACCTGATTTTTATGTATCCACAGGTGATTTATGGGTAAAGCCATCCATTGTTGATGATTTTAGAAATAATGTCACATCAGTAGAGGATCCTCAGTATATTGGAACGGTAAATAACCCTGCTATTGCAAGTTCTTGGCTAGGTAATACTTTTAATACCGGCAATCAAGGTAACACAATTCAAGGATTTAATCAAGGGCTTGATAGCAACGAGCCTTTCTCTTTCAGTGGCACTGTTTCAGCTGAAGATCCAAGACTTGCTGCTGCGGGTTTCTTTGTCTCAAATGTAACACCGCTAGAGTTACTTGATAAACTTGGCACTGGTCCCGATAATAATGATCAATCATCGGGGTCAATCAAGCCTGAGCAATCTGCAGATCGCTACATGTATTTTGCGGGTCTCCACAATCAAGATGGCTTTGCAGCCTTGATTTCAAGTGGAAATTTGGCAGATTCAGTTGATAGTAATGAACAGGACGGTTTACGAAAAGATTCAAATTTTACCTCACTTAAAAATACTCCTGTGACCTTACAAATTCAAGGCGATTATGATGCGGCGACACGTATTTTGACTTTAAGTTATTCAATGCCTGATGAAAATCGCTCAAGCGGGGCAACTAATAAAGGTAATTCAGGAACAGTATCAAGAAATGGTGCTGAGCAAGTTGTTCGATACTATATTCCTCAAACGGAAAATTCTGCTGTTTATGTTGGTTATGTCGGTAATGGTAACAGTACGAATCATTTGCGAACTGCAAATATTACCTTGACAAATATGACAGGAACTTATGCCGCAGAAGAAGCTGAGGTTCATTTTGTGGATGATTTGGGGCAACAACTTGCGCCAGATTCAAAAGTTTTATTGCCAGAAGGCTCAAAGCTGGGTATTGGTAATTATGATGTCACAGCGAGTTATTATTATCAAGCACCTTTTATCAAAGAGGGCTATCATCTTTTTGATGCAACAGTAGATGAAAAGACGATTGAAACGACTCAACTAGGCAATAATTTTTCTAAGCCTATTTTTAAGTCTATTCCAGATTATAATGTGATTTATCAACGCGATTATCAAGAAATTGAACATCGCATTATCAATAAACGCAATCAAGATTATAATCTTGAAAATCCTAATCAAGCACCTAAAGATGAAAATATGGGGGTGAAAACGTATTCTGCTCGGACGGGTGTTCTTTTGGAGCTTAGTGAAACGGTACCAGAAGGCTATTATGTTGTTGATCAGTTTGAAGGCTTGAGCCTTTCTGACCCTTGTACGATTGGTGCAAATGGTAAAAATTATTCATTTTCAACGCACTATGATAGTACATCAAATGGTGCGCCTGTTGATGGTAAAAATATTGATAAAAGTAAGCAAGTTATCACGACTAAGTTGATGCCGTCTATTCAAAAACGCATCTTAACAATTACAGAGCCTAAAGAACAGGCAACTTCGACAGTAACGCAACACTCTTTTACTGGGGAAGATTTTGAAATGCTTGGCATGCCGTGGGTATTTCCGGGTTATCTTGCGGTTGTAACAGAAGTAAAAGATGGTATTTCACAGGAAACGGTGGCACTTAGTGATACGGGGATTCCTGGTGAGGCAACGGATACAACAGACAATTACAATTCTGAAGAGGATAAAGCGCCACAATATCGGGAAGTTCATTTTAGGGCAGCTGAGCAAACGGCAGTTATTAAATTTGTTGATGCAACGACAGGGCGTATTTTAAATACTGAGACACTTACAGGTTTCACTGACGAGGTTATTAACTATCCGATTTCCGAAAAAATTGCCGAATATGTTGATAGTAGCGGTTATGTGCTTAAATCAAACGATTTTGTTGCGGGCGAGGAAGTTTATAGTGGCTTGATGAGTGATAATCAAGTCTATACTGTTGAACTGGTGCATGATACTGAAAAAATTGTGACCTCAAAAACAATAACGCAGCAAATTGACTATGAATACCGTAATCATCCAGAATGGCAGCAAGAGTCAACGATTATTTCGGCAAGAGTTGAGCGTACGACTTATCGAGATAAAGTGACTAATCATGTGATAACAGGTGTGGTAAATCATCCTGCAGGTTTAGATGATTTTTATAAAGAATGGGCGCTAGACACTTATGCGGTAGAAGGCAATCTGTTGATTCATCCAACAGCACCAACTTATACAACTGATGAGGTTGGTAGGCTTAACGGTGTTGAGGTTGACCCAAATACTGGAATGATAGAATTTGCCGACCCTCTTGAGTTAGCGCCAGTTATTTCAGGTTTAGTGGTAGCTGTTAAAGAAGCTAATATTTCAACAAGTTTCGATGAAGTTAAAGATAACTCAACCGTTATTAAAAGTGTCGTAGAATACAGTGATAAGGAAATTGATAGCGATTTATCTGATAGTTTATGGGATTCTGATTCTGTTTATGATAGTCAAGGTGCTTCTGAATCTGATGAATACAGTGATTCGGATGAAGATTCAGATTCGGATGAAGATAGTGATTCGGAACAGGATTCCAATTCTGAAGAGTTCAGCGATTCGGAAGTGGATTCAGATTCCGAAGAGTCAAGTGATTCAGAAGTAGATTCAGATTCGGACGAAGATAGTGATTCGGAAGTGGATTCAGATTCGGACGAAGATAGTGATTCGGAAGTGGATTCAGATTCGGACGAAGATAGTGATTCGGAAGTAGATTCAGATTCGGACGAAGATAGTGATTCGGAACAGGATTCCAATTCCGAAGAGTCAAGTGATTCGGAAGCGGATTCGATTTCCGAAGAGTTCAGTGATTCGGAAGTAGATTCAGATTCGGACGAAGATAGTGATTCGGAACAGGATTCCAATTCCGAAGAGTCAAGTGATTCGGAAGCGGATTCGATTTCCGAAGAGTTCAGTGATTCGGAACAGGATTCCAATTCCGAAGAGTCAAGTGATTCGGAGGAAGATTCGATTTCCGAAGAGTTCAGCGATTCAGAAGAGGATTCAGATTCGAGCGAAGATAGTGATTCGGAACAGGATTCCAATTCCGAAGAGTCAAGTGATTCGGAAGCAGATTCGATTTCCGAAGAGTTCAGCGATTCAGAAGAGGATTCAGATTCGGGCGAAGATAGCGATTCTGAAGAGGAATCGAGTTCAGAGGAACACAGTGATTCGGAGGAAGATTCGATTTCCGAAGAGTTCAGCGATTCAGAAGTAGATTCAGATTCGGACGAAGATAGTGATTCGGAACAGGATTCCAATTCTGAAGAATACAGCGATTCGGAGGAAGATTCGATTTCCGAAGAGTTCAGCGATTCAGA
>NZ_BLLI01000081.1 GCF_011170085.1 Pseudolactococcus hodotermopsidis
GCTAAAATCAAAACCTTTAAGTGTATGGCTCAGAAATATCGTAATCGAAGAAAGAGGCACTTACTTCGTGCGTCCTTAATTTGTGGTATTATCAATTTCGAAATTTAATTTCGGGAGAAGTCTATTAGAACTTTCAAAAATATTGTGAAGATTTTTAGTGTAAAATATGGTAAAATAGAATTAAATAGACTATTTTAAGGATATGAAAATGAACGATAAATTATTAGTAGCGCAAGCGCTTGCAACGTATTTAGACGGTGCTTTGAGCGTGGACGACATTACGAATCTCCTTGAAACGCCCAAGAAATCTGCGCTGGGCGATTTAGCTTTCCCAGCTTTTTCGCTGGCTAAAACCTTGCGACAAGCACCTAATCAGATTGCGGCTGACCTTGCTGAAAAAATTTCGCCTGAAAACTTTGAGAAAGTTGTTGCGATGGGACCCTATCTTAATTTTTTCCTTGATAAATCAGCGACAGTTTCGGCAGTTCTGGCTGAAATTTTGCGTGACGGAGAGAATTATACCACACAAGCACAAAATGGCGAAAATATTGCGATTGATATGAGTTCGCCCAATATCGCCAAACCCTTTTCTATTGGACATTTGCGCTCGACTGTTATCGGTGATAGTTTAGCAAAAATTTATCAAAAAATTGGTTATAATCCGATTAAAATCAATCATTTGGGCGATTGGGGCAAGCAGTTTGGCATGCTCATTGTTGCCTATAAAAAATATGGCGATGAGGTGGCGATTCGCAAGAATCCGATTGCTGAGTTGCTAAAACTTTACGTCCAAATCAATACTGAATCGGCTGATGACCCGACGATTGATATTGAGGCGCGTGAATGGTTTCTCAAACTTGAAAATGGCGATACTGAGGCTTTAGAACTTTGGCAATGGTTCCGTGATGAGTCTTTGGTCGAATTTGACCGCATTTATACGGAGCTTGGTGTTGTATTCGACAGCATGAATGGCGAGGCTTTTTACAATGATAAAATGGACGAGATTGTTGCCATTTTAGATGAAAAAGGTCTGCTGACAGAATCAAATGGTGCGACAGTTGTTGAATTAGAAGGCTTTGAAAACCCAGCGCTTATCAAAAAATCTGATGGTGCAACATTATATATCACGCGCGATTTATCGGCGGCACTTTATCGCAAACGGACTTACAAATTTGCCAAATCGCTGTATGTGGTCGGCAATGAACAGTCTGGGCATTTCAAACAGCTTAAAGCTGTCCTTAAAAAAATGGGCTATGACTGGGCTGACGACATTTTCCATGTGCCGTTTGGCTTGGTCACAAAAGACGGCAAGAAATTATCAACTCGTAAGGGCAATGTGATTTTGCTTGAACCGACGATTGACGAGGCGGTCAAGCGGGCGCAAGCACAAATTGAGGCGAAAAATCCAGATTTGGCGAACAAAGCAGCAGTTGCTCATGCGGTGGGTGTTGGTGCGATTAAGTTTTATGACCTTAAAAATGAGCGGCTCAATGGCTATGACTTCAATTTGGAAGAAATGGTGTCATTTGAGGGTGAAACGGGTCCGTATGTGCAATATGCGCATGCGCGAATCCAGTCGATTTTGCGTAAAGCCGATTTCAAACCCGAAAATGCTATCACTGGTAGCTTAATCGTAACAGATGATGAAAGTTGGGCAATTATCAAGTTACTGCAAGCATTTGACAATGTTGTTGCAAGAGCAGCACGAACTTTTGAACCCTCAGCCATTGCCAAATATGCGATTAACTTAGCGCAAGCCTTTAACAAATATTATGCGCACACGCGAATTTTGGATGACAATGATGAGAAAAATGCTCGCTTGGCGCTCGCTTATGCGACGGGTGTTGTGCTGAAAGAGAGTCTGAGATTGCTTGGTGTTGATGCACCTGTTGAGATGTAGGACGTGTAGCCACTCCAACGGCTAAGCGGTAAAACCGCCAAGGCGTTGTGGCTAGCAAGACCCTAATCTCTTCATCACTTTGTTCCTCAATCACTAAAGGAGTAGCCACTCCAACGGCTAAGCGGTAAAACCGCCAAGCCACGTTGTAGATAGCTACTTCCTTAATCTCTTCATCACTTTGTTCTTCAATCGCTAAAGGAGTAGCTACTCCAACGGCTAAGCGGTAAAATCGCCAAGCCACGTTGTAGATAGCCACTTCCTTAATCTCTTCATCACTTTGTTCTTCAATCGCTAAAGGAGTAGCCACTCCAACGGCTAAGCGGTAAAACCGCCAAGCCACGTTGTAGATAGCCACTTCCTTAATCTCTTCATCACTTTGTTCTTCAATCGCTAAAGGAGTAGCCATGCTAAAAGCTTACGGAAAATTTTGGAAAAATTATGTTAATTTCACAGGTCGAACGACGCGCAAAGACTTTTGGTTTGCTATTTTGTTGCACGTTCTGATTATTCTTGCCACTTTTTTACCTGTTCTTTTATCGGTATTTGGTGGTGTTACCAATCCAGCTGATAGCTTTGGTTTTGGGCTTTTAGGTAAGGTGTTGCTGTGGCTCATTTTACCTATCATTTATACCTTTGCGACTTTTATCCCTACTATTGCTTTGGCAGTTCGCAGATTGACAGACCTTGGTTGGCAATGGGGCGTTAGCCTTACGATCTATCTGAGTTACACCGTTGTTATTCAACTTTTGAAACATGTGGATTCGGTAATTATCAGTCTTCTTAGTTCGGCGCTTTCTATTACTCTCGTCGTATTTTGGGCATTGCCGACAGATACTTTTGTTAAGCATGAACAGTAATATTGACACTTCAAATCCATTTTGATAATAATTCATGGTATAATAGACAATATGAAGAAATCAGATCGACAAGCAATTATTAGAAATCTTATCCAAAATCACAAGATTCAGACACAAGATGAACTTTCGCAACTTCTGATAGCGCGCGACATTACAACAACGCAAGCTACTTTATCGCGTGATATTCGTGAGCTTGGTATTATCAAAAATCGTTATGACGACGGAAGTTTTTATGCGCTTTTTGATGCTGAAAAAAATCACATGAGCTTGCCGAGCCTTGCCGATAACCTGTCTGCTTATGTGCAGCGGGTTAGCCGAGCTATGTTCATCATTGTTGTGCATACGGGTTTGGGCGAGGCAGATTTGTTGGCAAATGCTATTGACACGTCTGAGCGTGCTGATATTTTGGGGACGATAGCGGGGGCAGACACGCTTTTGATTACTTGTCAAGACATCGAAAGTGCGGCAAATTTCGAGAAAGAAATTCAAAATGCTATCAGCAGTTGAGAATTATGAACAAGCGGTTACAGTACTTTTAGACAAGCTGTCCAATCATCCGACGATTATCAAATTTCAAGCAGCAGAATCACGTTTAAAGCGTGCTGAAAATCTTTACGCGCTTGAAAATGACATGAAAGAATTAGCAAAACAGGCGACATTATACAAAAAAATTGATAAGGTCAATGCCTATAAAATAACGCTAGAACGTTCAAAAGAAATTGAGCAAAAATTGAATGATGAACCACTCATCATTGATTATAGGCGCAAATTAGCAGCTGCAAACGCAGTGTTACAGCACGTTTTGGAAAATTTAGAAATACAAATTAACGAGGCAATTCATGGCGACAACTGAAAAAATTTCACCGGGCATGCAGCAGTATCTGGATATTAAAAAATCGTATCCAGATGCTTTTTTGCTTTTCCGCATGGGCGATTTTTACGAGCTTTTTTATGAGGATGCGGTCAAGGCGGCGCAGATTTTAGAGCTGACCTTGACCAGTCGCAATAAAAACTCGGACAAGCCTATTCCCATGGCGGGCGTGCCTTACCACAGCATTCAGCAGTATATTGACACCTTGGTTGACCTCGGTCACAAGGTTGCGATTGCTGAGCAAATGGAGGATCCAAAGACAGCCGTTGGCGTTGTCAAGCGTGATGTTGTGCAAGTTATCACGCCAGGGACAGCCGTTGATGCGTTAAATAATGGCAAAGAAAACAATTTTCTTGTTGCGATTGAGACAGACGAAAGCGCTTATGCACTCAGTTATTTAGATTTGGCGACAGGCGAATTTTTCGTGACTTCTCTTTCTGATTTCGAGACGGTCACAGACGAAATTTCTTCACTCAAAGCTCGGGAAGTTGTCATGGGCTACGAGCCGTCAGAAGTCGAGTTGCAAATTTTAGAAAACCAGCTCAATGTTTTGGTTTCACGTGAAACCATTGGCTTTGATAATGCTGATTTGATTGATTATGGGTTGTCCGCTTTAGAAATATCAGTGACCTCAAAACTGTTGAATTATATCATGACAACGCAGAAACGTCAGCTCACGCATTTACAGCCTGTTAAACATTATGAAATCAAAGACTTTCTGCTCATGGATGCTGCGAGCAAGAAAAGTTTAGATTTGATTTCAAATGCGCGAACGGGCAAGAAAATGGGCAGTCTTTATTGGCTGTTGGACGAGACGAAAACGGCAATGGGGACGCGGATGTTGCGGACTTGGATCGATCGCCCTTTGGTGAGCGAGTCGGCGATTCAAAAACGGCAAGCGATTATTCAGACTTTTCTTGACCATTTTTTTGAGCGCTCAGATTTGACTGAAACTTTGAAAGGCGTTTATGACATTGAACGTTTGGCGGCGCGCGTGTCATTTGGTAAGGCAAATCCTAAGGACTTGCTCCAATTGGCGCAAACTTTGTCAAATGTGCCTGCGATTAAGGCAGTTCTGACTGATATGCAGTCAGACGTTTTGTTTAGTGTGATTGGTCAGCTTGATGAGATTCCCGAGCTGTTTGAGCTGATTCGCAATGCTATTGATGAAAATGCACCAGCGATTATCATGGATGGTAATATTATCAAAAGTGGTTTTAATGCGACTTTGGACGACTATCGTGTAATTATGCGTGATGGCACGTCTTGGATTGCCGAGCTTGAAACCAAGGAGCGCGCGACTTCTGGCATTAGTAATCTCAAGATTGACTACAATAAAAAAGACGGTTATTATTTTCATATCACGAACTCAAATCTTTCGCAAGTGCCTGAGCATTTTTTCCGTAAGGCGACTTTGAAAAATTCTGAGCGTTATGGCACTGAGGCATTAGCGAAACTAGAAAGTCAGATGTTGGATGCGCGTGAAAACTCTGCCAACTTGGAATATGAGCTTTTTTTGCAAGTGCGCGAACAGACCGAAAAATTCATCACACGGATTCAAAAATTGGCGAAAGTCATCGCTGGCGTGGATGTGTTACAATCTCTTGCTGTTGTGGCGGAAAACAACCATTATATCAAGCCAGACATCATTAAAAACGGACAAGAAATCCATATCAAAAATGGTCGGCATGCCGTGGTTGAAAAGGTGATGGGGGCGCAAGAATATGTGCCGAACTCGATTGATTTTGACGAAAAAACGATGATTCAGCTGATTACGGGACCAAATATGTCGGGTAAATCGACTTATATGCGCGAGCTTGCCTTGACTGTTGTCATGGCGCAACTTGGCAGTTATATCCCTGCTGATAGCGTTCTTTTACCGATTTTTGATGCCATTTTTACACGAATTGGCGCAGCAGACGACCTTATCAGTGGTCAGTCGACTTTCATGGTCGAGATGATGGAGGCCAATCATGCGATTCGGCGCGCAACGAAAAACTCGCTGATTCTCTTTGACGAGCTTGGGCGTGGCACGGCGACCTATGACGGTATTGCGCTCGCACAGGCGATTGTCGAGTATATCCATGAAAATGTTGGCGCAAAAACCTTGTTTGCCACGCATTATCACGAGCTTGTAGCGCTTGAAACTGTCCTAGAACACTTGACAAATGTCCATGTTGCAACGCTCGAAGAAAATGGCGAGGTAACTTTTCTCCATAAAATTGAAACTGGACCAGCTGATAAATCTTACGGCATTCATGTGGCAAAGATTGCAGGTTTGCCAAGCGATTTGCTTGAACGGGCAAGCGTGATTTTGTCTGAACTTGAAGACGGGACAGTCGATATGAAAGTGCCACCAGTGATTCCAGTGCAGTCCAGTCAATCAGAATCGCAACAGCTAGATTTATTTGGCGAATCAAGCGAATTGGCGGAGAAAATTAGAGCCATTGACATCATGAATTTGACCCCAATGGCTGCTATGAATGAGTTGTTTGAGTTGAAGAAGTTGGTGTGAGGAGGAAGTTTGAAAAAAACAAAATTAGAGGCGCCCAATAAAAAAGGGCACTCAAAAAGTAATATTTGAAGCACGAAAGGAATGGATTACAAATATGACAGATGTTACACAATTTTTTGAAGCCGAATTTAACAAGCAAAATGAACCACCCCGTAAAGAAAAGCACAGAAATGCGTTTATCTTGCTGTAGTTGCGCTAATCTCGATTTTCGTTTTGTCCCCTTTATCCCGTTCTGATAAAATCAACGACCGTTTTGAGCAGTCAATTGTCCAAAAAGAGAAGGTGTCACTAGAGTTGATGGCGGCGACCACAGCGGGTTCTGTCACAGTTTCATTGTTGCCTGGCGATGTTGGTAATGCTATATCGGAGCAATTAGCCGAATTATCAGGGAAATTTATGATGGTGCTAGGTGTTTTGATGATTGAGAAATTTCTGCTTGTCATAGCGGGAACAATTTCTTTTACCTATCTGATTCCTATTGCTATGGGATTGGGGATTTATTTTGTTTATAGGCGAAGTCCTATTTTTAAGATTTTAGCCATTAAATTAGTGATTTTTGCAACATTTTTTGTCGCAATGGTACCTATTTCGTTGCAAATCTCAGATTTAGTTGATAGGAATTTCGTCACTGAAATTCAAAAAACAAGCCAACAAATTAAAGAAGATGACAAAGAAATTAAGAAAAAGCAAGAAAAAATCGAAAAAGATACTAGTTTTTTAGATAAAGTAAAATCAGGTGTGACGGACTTTTTCTCAAAAACAGGCAAAGTTTTAACGGCTGGCAAAGAAAAGGCGGTTAGGATGCTAAATACTCTGACACAAGAGGTTACTCGAATGCTTGTCACGACTTGTGTTATTCCAGTTGTTACCTTGATTGCTTTTGGTTTTGTCACCAAGATATTATTTGGTTTTGATTTAGAAATGACAAGGAATTTTAGAGAGACGAGTCAAAAAGGGGCATCTTATATTAAAACTAAACATTAGACTTCTCCCAAAAATAAAAAAATTTGTTATACTATAGTCATGAACTATGAATCCCTCAGCAAACTCAGCGATAGTCATTTTAAACGTCCAACCTTTGAATCTATGAGCAGTCTTCTTAAGACCGCTTATCATGAAAACCATAACCGTCGAGGTCGTCACAGTAAATTATCAGTTGAAGATATGCTTTTCTTATCCCTCAATTATCT
>NZ_BLLI01000082.1 GCF_011170085.1 Pseudolactococcus hodotermopsidis
GGGGAAGTATCTGAATATAACCAGTCTTTTTCTTGTAAATGATACTTACTTAGGATATAATCAAACATGTCTTTCCTTTCTTTTGTGTTGCTTAATAACTCACATTATAGAAGGAAGGATTTTTTTTGCAAAAAAATCGTCTGGGAATTTTTCCCACACGATTTATTATAGAGCCAGATTTTTTTGAGCTCTAAATTTTATATTTGAAGGTGTTTAGTAGACTTATTTTTTGACAACTTTGAGTAGGTCAATCGGTTTTTGGATGATGTCAGTAGCGCCTGCTTGACTAAGTTCAGCTAGATTGCCAAAACCCCAAAGAACACCAATTGTTTTAGCAACGTGATTGTTAAAGCCACCGATAATATCATGCTCACGGTCGCCAACCATACTAGAATTACTGGGGAGTGACTGCGTGTCTAATAGCGCTTTTTGAAGGACTAGTGTTTTGGAATTTTCTGTGGTTGTACTACCAAAAATACCGTCAAATTTGTCAGTTAAATCAAGCACATCAAGCATTTTTTTAGCGACCTCATCTTTTTTTGAGGTTGCAATATAAACACGATAATCATCTGCTCGTAGAACATTTAAAAGCTCAATAATGCCATCATAAATCTTGGCTTCACGCATGCCTCGATTCTCATAATATTTGCGATAGGTTGCGACTGCTCGTTCAGCCCAAGCCTTGTCGCCATGACTGAGTGTCATAAAAGTGTTTTCAAGCGGCGGACCGATGAAAGTATTTAGAATACTATCATCAAGTTGCGCGTGACCAAGTTTGTCAAAGGTATAACGAAAGCCGTTTTTGATACCTTTTGAACTCTCAACAATGGTGCCGTCCATGTCAAAGAAGATATTTTTTATTTTCATAGTTCTATTTTAACATGATGTTAGAGAATTTTGTGATGGAATTGCTATATTTGGGTTATTAGCATTTCGCCACCAGCTAATCTTATTTTGCCAGTTGGTGTGTGAAGTAGGAGTTGTCCCTTATCGTCAATTCCCTCAGCGATTCCTGTGATGACTTGTTGACCTGATTTGATTGTGACTGTTTTGCCGATATTTAGTAGAGATGTTCGATAATCATCAAGAAACAATCCGTCTTGGTAGCTGTTATAAAGTGCAAAAAAATGGTTAATTAGACACGCAGCAATCTGATTTCGAGAAATTTCGAGTTTATCAGTAATAGCTCCCAGCTCTGTTTGCTGATTTGTCAAATTTAAACCGATGCCAACAATCAAGGCTGAGTAAGTTTGACTTTCAAAATTGACCATAGCTTCAGTTAAGATACCACCAACTTTTTTATCATGATAATACAGGTCGTTAATCCAATTAAAATCAATTTGAATATCTAACAATTGTTTTAGCATACGAGCCACAGCCACGGCACTAGCGGTTGCAAGTAGACTTGGGATAACAACGCTATCAGGTGCGAGTGGTAGCGCAAAACTGATGTATAAACCAGTCTGGGCTGGCGAGACAAAAGCGCGACCAAAATGTCCTGCGCCCTTGGTTTGAACGTTTGCGATAATCGCGGTCGGCTCAGTAATTTCTTCGCTGATGAGTGCTTGCTTGGCAAAAGTGTTGGTTGATGAAAGAACATCAAAAACATATACAGCGATGGGAAATTTGAGCTTGTGGATAATACCAGTAACACTCATTTTTTCGTTAGGAATGTAACGATAGCCTTTACCAGGACCACGTTGGCTTTCAATGTTAAAACCGTCTGTCGTTAAATTAGCGATAGCTTTCCAGATTGCTGCGCGTGATAGATTGAGTTGCTTGGCTAATGTTTGCCCAGAAACCCAAGCATTTTCATTGGCTATTAAAGTTTTTAAGATATTTTCGGCTGTTGATGTTATCATACTATATATTTTAACATAAATATTTGCTTATAAAAAATACCAAAAAGCAATGGCATATTTACAAAAAAATTTGGTATAATAAGAATTATGAAGAAAAAATTGAAAATTTTAGTTAGTCTTATTAGTTTGAGTGCTAGTTTTACGCTTTTTGCTTGCCATCAAACTGTTTCTGATAAAACTTTGCCGAAAACAGGAAAATCAGTTCAATCTGAAAAGCGTGAGCCTAAAATTCCTACGCCCTCGCAAGAAATTGTGCAAATTGCGGACAAAATTGATTTCACTCAAAAAGGGCGTGATATTTTTTATACTGCCAAGCCAGAAATTTTAGATGCGGAGGCGTTTAATGAAAATGCGCCGATAAACTTTGATTCACGTGCTACTTTGGGTTATTATCAATACAGTAAAATTTTTGTTTACAACATCCAAAAACCTGAATTAGAGGGGATTGTTGAGGTAACAGCAGCACATGAGGCATTGCATGCGGTTTGGGAAGCCTTGACTAGCAGTGAACGTGAGAAAATTGGTAAACTCTTAGAAGAAAATTATGAAAAAGTGAAAACTGACGAGTTAGAAGCTTTAATGGCTGACTATGAAAAGTCTGAACCAGGTGAGCGTGAAAACGAACTTCATTCGATTTTGGGGACGACTTATGGCAATCTTTCGCCAGCACTCGAAAAATATTATACAAAATATTTTAAAAATCGAGGAAAAATCGTACAAATGTCAGATAATTATCAAGCAAAATTTGATGAATTAGAGAAAAAATCGGAAGAATTGTCAAATGAACTAACTAGATTGAAAGCAGAAATTGACATAGAAATGCCACAATATGATGCCGATTTGGCAACTATGGATTCAGAAATTGAAACTTTCAATTACCATGCAGACAACTATTATTACTCAAATGAAGCTGATTTTTATGCTGATAGAGATATTTTACAGCAAAAAGTGGCAGAATTAGATGCACGTTGTGATGCTATCAATGCCAAAGTTGCTGATTTTAATGCTAAAAATGAAGAATTAAATCAGATTGCTTTGAGAGCGACTGAATTGTATGATAGTATTAACTCGCGAGCTGGCGCACCAGTTGGCGTATCTGGATAGTCTGTTTAAACACGTATGTTTTTTGAAAATTATTATTGATTCAATTGATTGTCTTTCTAGCTAAATAGCTACTTTTCTGCTATACTAGAGTAGTTAATGACGCCCTTCAAAGCGATTGATTAACGAATAAAATTTGATGGGAGGATTATGATTTTGACAAATGATAATTCAAAAACACGTGTTGTTGTTGGTATGAGCGGCGGTGTTGATTCCAGTGTCACGGCGCTTTTGCTCAAAGAGCAAGGCTATGATGTCATCGGCATTTTTATGAAAAACTGGGATGATATCGATGAGTTCGGCGTTTGCACGGCGACTGAGGACTACAAGGACGTTGCTGCGGTTGCGGAGCAAGTCGGCATTCCTTACTATACAGTCAACTTTGAGAAAGAGTACTGGGAGCGCGTTTTCGAGTATTTTCTTGCCGAATATCGCGCGGGTCGCACGCCAAATCCAGATGTGATGTGCAACAAGGAGATCAAGTTCAAGGCTTTCCTTGACTATGCGACCAATCTCGGCGCTGATTTTGTGGCGACAGGGCATTATGCGCAAGTTACGCGTGATGAAAATGGGACAGTCCACATGTTACGTGGCGCTGATGACAATAAAGATCAGACCTATTTTCTCAGCCAACTGACACAAGAACAGCTCCAAAAAGTGATGTTCCCCCTCGGACATCTGGAAAAACCAGAGGTCCGAAAAATTGCTGAGCGAGCGGGTCTTGTAACAGCCAAGAAAAAAGATTCAACAGGTATTTGTTTCATTGGCGAAAAGAATTTTAAGCAGTTTCTCAGCCAATATTTACCTGCTCAAAAAGGTCGGATGGTGACTTTTGAGGGACGAGATATGGGCGAGCATGCGGGGCTGATGTACTATACTATCGGTCAACGTGGCGGTCTTGGCATTGGCGGGCAAGAGGGTAGCGATAATGCCCCATGGTTTGTTGTTGGCAAAGATTTGTCGCAAAATATCCTGTATGTTGGGCAAGGTTTTTACCATGAGTCACTTTATTCGACCAGTCTGGATGCCAGTGAACTGTCATTTACACGGGAAATGCCGAAAGAGTTTGACTTATGTTGTACAGCAAAATTTCGTTATCGTCAAGCTGATACAGGCGTGACCTTACAAGTGCGTGGCGACAAGGCAATTGTCACTTTTGACGAGCCAGTCCGTGCAATTACACCAGGGCAAGCTGTCGTTTTTTATGACGGTGCGGAGTGTCTTGGGGGGGCGCTGATTGATCATGCTTATAAAGATGGAAAAGTCATGCAATATCAATAAAATATAAGGAATAATATGAACAATAACGATATTTTAATCCGTCTCCGTTACACTTTTGACATCAAAGATGCGAATATGTTGCTGATTTTTGAGCTAGGTGGGCTGACACTCACGCTAGAAGACTTGCAGGTTATTTTGAAAAAGCAAGCGCCTGATACACCGAGAGATCAAGCTCTTTCTCGTGAGAATCTTGAGCATTTTTTGAATGGCTTTATCATTAGCCAACGTGGCGTTAAACTTGATAAGGACGGTAAGGCGCTACCCGCAACTTTTGATATGACGGGCGATAATCTGATAAATAACGTGACGATTAAAAAAATCAAGATTGCCATGACCTACACGACCGACCATTTGCAAGATTTTCTGAACCAAGCAGGGAAAACGGTGTCCACAAGCGAACTTTCAGCGATTTTGCGCAATAAAAATCATCGGAATTACAAACCCGCTGGCGATCAGATGTTGCGAAATTTGCTTAAAGGGATGGCTTTAGATTATCGTTTGAATGGTTAAATCAGACTCAAACAGTCGTGTGTCAGTACCATGAAGATAGCTAAGCTATTTTTCGTGTGCTTGACTTTTTGTGTTAAGGAGAACTCATGCAGTATCAAGAAATTTACGATGTTATCGTTGTTGGTGCGGGTCATGCAGGCTGTGAGGCTGCTTTGGCTAGTGCTCGAATGGGTGTTAAGACTTTGCTTTTGACAATCAATCTCAATATGGTCGCTTTCATGCCTTGTAATCCCGCAGTTGGTGGCTCGGCTAAGGGAATTGTTGTTCGCGAAATTGATGCGCTTGGTGGCGAGATGGGGGTCAACATTGACAAGACCTATATCCAGATGAAAATGCTCAATACTGGTAAAGGGCCGGCTGTTCGGGCTTTACGGGCGCAAGCAGATAAAGATTTGTATGCGCATGAGATGAAGAAAACGATTGAGCAGACAGAAAATCTGACTTTGCGACAAGCAGTGGTAGCTGAACTTCTCGTTGAAGAGGCTAAAATCATGGGTGTGAAAACGGCAACGGGGACTGCTTATCGTGCTAAATCTGTGGTGATTACAACTGGCACGGCTTTACGTGGCGAGATTATCATTGGTGAGCTTAAGTACTCGTCAGGACCAAATAATTCTCTTGCTTCAATCGGACTTGCTGATAATTTGCAGGAGTTGGGATTTGAAATCGGGCGTTTTAAAACTGGAACCCCCCCACGTGTCAAGGCTAGTAGCATTGATTACAGTAAAACTGAGATTCAACCAGGCGATGAAAAAGCGACTCACTTCAGTTTTTTGTCAAAAGATGCTGATTATCTGAAAAATCAAGTGCCGTGTTGGTTGACCTATACGGCGCCGACGACACATGAGATTATCCAAGCGAATTTGCATCGTGCGCCGATGTTTTCGGGCATGGTCAAGGGGGTAGGACCACGTTATTGTCCGTCAATTGAGGATAAAATCGTCCGTTTTGCTGATAAACCGCGTCATCAGTTGTTCTTAGAACCAGAGGGGCGCGAAACTGAGGAAGTTTATGTGCAAGGCTTGTCGACTTCTATGCCAGAGGACGTGCAGTTTGAGATTTTGCACTCGATTCCTGGTCTTGAAAATGCTGAGATGATGCGCAGCGGCTATGCGATTGAGTATGATGTTGTCTTGCCTCATCAACTACGGGCAACGCTTGAGACGAAACTTATCTCGGGGCTTTTCACGGCTGGGCAGACAAATGGCACCTCTGGCTATGAGGAGGCGGCTGGACAAGGGTTAGTTGCGGGTATCAATGCTGCTTTGAAAGCCCAAGGCAAACCAGAGTTCATTCTCAAACGCTCAGATGCCTATATCGGCGTGATGATTGACGATTTGGTAACCAAAGGCACAATTGAGCCCTATCGGTTGCTGACCAGTCGGGCGGAGTATCGCTTGATTCTTCGTCATGATAATGCGGATATGCGTTTGACGACACTTGGGCGTGAGGTTGGTTTGGTTTCTGATGAACGTTGGCAAGTCTTTGACATTAAGAAATATCAGTATGAAAATGAGCTGAAACGTCTAAATTCAGTCAAACTAAAACCGGTTGCACCAACAAATGATAAAATTGTCGCACTTGGTTTCAAACCATTGACAGATGCACTGACGGCTGCTGAATTGATGCGCCGACCAGAAATTTCTTATGAAATTGCAACTGAATTTATTGGTGCAGCACCAGAAACACTTGAACCGAAAATCATTGAGTTGATTGAAACAGAAATTAAATACGAAGGTTATATCAAAAAAGCACTTGACCAAGTTGCCAAAATGCACCGTTTGGAGGCTAAGAAAATTCCGAAAAATATGAATTGGGATGCGCTTGACAGCATTGCGACGGAGGCGCGCCAGAAGTTTAAGAAAATCAATCCCGAAACGATTGGCCAAGCTAGTCGAATTTCTGGAGTTAATCCTGCAGATATTTCGATTTTGATGATTTATTTGGAGGGGAAATAAGGGAGTTTAGAATTGGCTAATGTGAATTTTAGAAAAAATGTGTAATTTATTTTGATAATTGTGATATAATAGAGAGATTTTTATGAATAATACTCTGAGTAATATATTGAACACAAAAAGATGAAGATACGCAAAAGTTTGGCTTGTCTGTTAAAAAGCATGACGATTTGTCAAGCGAAATTGAAAATGTCCCAAAAAAAAGTCTAAACATGAGTTACATTTATAGAGCAAAATTTGCTTTTAGATTCCATTTTTGATATGATTGAGTTATGATTTAGGCTGAATTTTCAGCTTGATATTCCAGAAGCGTCTTACCGATTCTTCTGAGATACTTTTCGAAAGATGCAAGTTTC
>NZ_BLLI01000083.1 GCF_011170085.1 Pseudolactococcus hodotermopsidis
TCATAGATTCAAAGGTTGGACGTTTAACGCCAACTAGACGTTTAAAATGACTATCGCTGAGTTTCGTGAGGGATTCATAGTTCATGACTATAGTATAACAAATTTTTTTATTTTTGGGAGAAGTCTAATGAAAGAATTAAAACAAAAACTGATACAGAAATTGCAAATTGAAACAGATAATATTACCGATTATTTGGAGACAGATAAGAACGTTTATCGTATTGAAACAAATGTTGAAACGAACAAAACGATTTTTGTTAATCCAACGATAGAAAGTTTGAATAATCAAGAATTAGTAAATTTTGATATTTATCAAGATAAAAAAGATACAATTAGTTTGATAACTGATGAAAATAAACTCAGTAATTTGATTGAATTAGAATCAAAGTTTAATGATTCTCAAACGACAGAAACTAATATATTTAAGAATAAAGAAAAAATAAAATATTTTTATCTAAAATTGAACAATATTATTTTGGTTTATCGCTATACTTCAAGAGCTTATCTAAAAGCAAAAGCATTTTTAAAGATACGACAGACAGTAGAGCTAGGACAAACTAAGGAGCTTGAGCTGATAACTGAAGAAGATGATAGAATAACTTTAGATAAACAATCTCCAGATTTAATTTTTGATATGGATATGAAACAAGCGTTTTTGTTAAATGTTAAGCAATCAGAGTATATCATTGATTTAGAAGTTGCGATTGATAAATTACGTGAAAAATTTCCAGATATTCAAAAAGAGAATAGAATTTTTTCAAAAGATAGTTTTGAGTTATTTGAAAAAAAGATTAGTAGCTTAAATAAAACTAGAATACGAAAATTTGTCAAGATGATTGAAGAAGAAAAATATCATAAATTTGTAGAACATAGGAACCAAGCAGTAAAAATAAAAGAAAGATATAGCTTAACAATTGAATTTAACGATTGTAATGAAATTGTTTTTGGTCCAGATACTAGCATTGAAGATATTCTTCATTTGTTGGCTGATGACTATGTTCAATCTTATTTAGATGAAGAATCAAGGGTTGTAGATGAATGAAAAATTTAGCTTTAACTTTTGGGAGTTTTTCTTTAATCTGGTTATATGTTGTAATAGTGTCGATAATTCAAATAATTTTTAAAGTTATTGAATTATTGAAAGAAAAAAATTTTAATTATTATGAGTTGCTAAGTTATCCTTATATTATTACTGTAGCGATAGTAGTTTTGTTAAATATAATAGCGTTTAATACTGTAAAAAAATTTGTAAAATACAAAGTTGATTCAAGTAGAAATACAGGGTTGAAAACTTTTTCAGATATAAAACAGGATAGAAAATTAGGTTTAGATTTTATTGTAGCCCATTTATTTCCTTTAATGGATTTGAATTTATTTGGCGTAATAGATTTTAAGGAATTTTCAAGTAAAATTATTTTGATACTTATTCTATTAGTTTTTGTGACATACTCTCGAAGCTACTCATTCAATCCTTATCTGTATTTGTTGGGCTATCGAATTTATAAAAGTGAAAATGTTGATAGCGTACTGCTTATGAAGAAAGGAGATTATGGAGGTGAAAAGAATTATCAAGAAAATCTGAAATTTGAAGAGATTGACAATACAAATATTTATTTGTTAAAATCAAAAATTTAACACACCCTAAACTTTCACATGCACCATTTCCAACCATCTAGCAATCTCAAGCATAGTCGCCTCGGTATCGGGGGAGTTGGTCACGGACAAGACAAAATCGTCTGCGTTGTTGATGAGGTCATCTTTGATTGGCTGATAGCCATTGATTGCCAGAAAAACAAGGCTTGCCATGATGGCAGTTCGTTTATTACCGTCACGAAAAGCGTGTTTTTTGGCAATTTTTTGCAGAATAAAAGCAGCTTTGAGCCAGATAGTTGGATAGAGTTCTTGTCCAAAAACGATTTGTTGTGGTTGCTCGATAATCATCTCTAAACTAGAATCGGATAAAACGCCATAAGTAAGCCCATTGACTGTTGTGACAACTTGCTGATTGAGATAGATTAAATCAGCTTTACTGAGATAATTTATCATCTTATCTGTCCTTTAATTTTTCTAAAAGTGGGGAAAAGCGTTCGAGATAGTTATCAATGGTTTCCTTGTGTGTTTCAACGACATTTTTTTCCACAAGATAGCTCGTTACAGCCTCATTAACAAAAGCAGAGATAGATTGCTCGGTTAGGCTTGTGTAGTCAACGATTTCTTGATAGAGTTTGTCATCAAAGCGGATAGAAGTTGGTTTTGACATGGTTTTACCTTGTATTTTTTATTTTGTATTTATCTATGAATACAGTATATCACAAGATGTAGTCATCTGCAAATACAACTGTTCAATTTAGGCTATTTTGCCAGAAAGGAATCTCATGCCTAAAAAATCGAACTGCCATTAATAAAAGAAATATCAGAATTTATTTACAACGAGCGCCAAGGGTTTCAATCAACGTCTTGGCGTGAAATTTTGTCGTTCGGGGATAAAAACAACTTTCGTGATTAAATAAGAGATATTCAATAATTTTGGACTAATAAAAATGACCTGTCAAGGTCATTTTTATTTAGTTATATCATTACAATCTTTGTCCCATGCACATAAGCACTGCCAGTCAATTTTGCGATTTTTTCAGCATTTTCAAAAGTCACGCTACCGCCAGCGATAAGCCGAATGCGACCATTTGCGTAGGTCACAAGTTCGGCGATTTTCTCAGTATTAACAGGTTTATCAAGCGTGTTGCCGTGCATGAGAATCTTGTCAAAGCCGAGTTCGACGAGTTCGTCAAGCGCTGATTTTTGTTGGTCTGCGCTAATCTTGTCAAATGCCATATGAAAGGTAACAGGGAGCCCTTGACTTGCAATCATCAAAGTTTCCAAAGCATCAGAATCTAGCTCATTTTCGGGTGTTAGTGCGCCGAATACCAACTCGTTTGTGCCTGCCTCTACGGCTTTTAGGATGTCTGTCTCCATGATTTTAAGCTCAATCGAGTTATAAACGAAATTGTCGCCGCGCGGGCGAATCATCGTCGCAAAAGTTGTTTTGCTGTCTTTGAGGTAGTCGGCGGTTTCTTTGATAACGCCGTAACTAGGCGTTGTACCACCAGCTGTGAGGTTGTCGCAAAGCTCAATCCGCTCAGCACCAGCTGCTACTGCAAGTGGTATGTTGGTAAAGTTTTCGGCGCAAAATTCTCTGATTAACATAGAATCTCCAATCTGTTTCCTGATTTATTTTGATTATACCACACCTTGGCGAAAAAAATCAAAAATAGTATAGACAAATCGGTATGAGGTGGCATCACCGAGGGTCTGGGACAAGAGTTGTGATAGGAAAATCGCATAAAATTCGTTTTATAAAACCTTGATTTCATGTCGAATACAATGAAAATAGTCCTGCCATTCTGTTTTTATTTTTAAATGTGTCATTGCCACATATCCTATGATATAATGGAGGAAAGATAAGATGACAGGGAGCTTTTGAGTTTGTATAATTATCGTAGAGCTGACCTGTTTGCGACAAATTTGATGCTGAACCATGTTCGGCTTATCCAGAGATTGATTGGCGCAGCATTGACAAGCTCCGTCAGTTGAAGTACGGCATTTCAAGGCGGGGATGTGATTTAGATAGTAAGCGAGGAGATTTTGATTTTGGAAGAAATTTTGCCACTTGTTCGTGAAAAGTTGATGTGCGAACTAGAAAATCGTCGAAAATAATGATGCTGAAGAAAATTGATAAATCGGCCTTGTATTTGGCGGAAAATATTACGGCTTTGCGTTGTCCGCTTTGTCACAATGGTTTCAGACTTGAAAAATATGCGCTGATTTGTGCCAATCGACACACTTATAATCTCAATAAAAAGGGTGTGGTCAATTTTCTGACAATTAAGCCCGACACAACGCATTACACGCGTGCCATGTTTGAACCGCGGCGCAAGCTGATTCAGTCTGGTATGTATGCGCCTGTTTTAGCTGAAATCAAAACCATGCTAACAACCGGAAATCTGCTAGATGTTGGCAGTGGCGAGGGCAGTTTTCTGGACTTGCTAGACGTTTGTGGTAACAAATTTGGCTTTGATATTGCGCTTGACGGTGTTAATATGGCGACAGAATTGACGGATTTGCAGGCTTTTTTCAGCTTGTCAGACTTGACTAATCTGCCTTTTGCGGACAGCTCAATGGCGACAGTCCTCAATATCTTCACGCCCTCGAATTATCGGGAATTTGACCGCGTATTGACGGATAATGGGCAAGTGATTAAGGTAATTCCCGACACCTATTATCTGCAAGAACTTCGCACGGCATTTGGCTTGCCAAATGATTATGACAATGGTGATGTTGTGCGCAAGTTTGCTGAAAAATTTCCAGATTTCACGCAAAAAGAAATTCGATATGCGTTTGCTCTTCCCGAAAATCTGCGGACGGCTTTTCTGTCTATGAGTCCATTAGAATGGCAGATTTCGGCTGAAACTAAGGCAAAAATTGCTGAAAAACCACCTAAAACGGCGACTGTGCATGTTCGGATCTTACAAGGAAAAAAGTCTTGACACAAATTTCTGTGTCAAGGCTTTTATTTACGTGTGCTTTGAAAACGATTACAATTGAGTTGTAAAGTAAAGGACATCTGAAATAGAGAGTGCAATTTTAATTTTATATTTGATTAATATTAATAAAAACTATTTTAGAAACACCTTTAAAAAATAGTCACAAGGAGAAAATCATGAACGAAGAAAAAACACAGTTCAATCTAAAAGTTGCTGTTCAGCGTTTGGGAACGGCACTTTCAGGGATGGTTATGCCAAACATTGGCGGTTTCATTGCTTGGGGGATTATAACAGCGTTATTTATCGAGGCGGGTTATTTGCCAAATAAAAACTTTGCAGAGCTTGTCGGTCCGATGCTTAACTATCTCTTGCCATTATTGATTGCTTACACTGGTGGTAAAAATATCTATGGTGATGGTCGTGGTGGTGTTGTTGGCGCAATTGCTGCTATGGGGGTCATTGTTGGTACGGACATTCCTATGTTTATCGGTGCAATGGCTATGGGACCGCTTGCGGGTTGGTTGATGAAAAAATTTGATAATGCCGTGCAACCCAAAATTAAAGCAGGCTTTGAGATGCTGGTCAATAATTTCTCGGCAGGTATTTTAGGTTTTGCCTTGGCACTATTTGGCTACACACTCATTGGACCAACTGTTCAAGGTTTAACAAAAATCATGGAAAAGGGTGTTCAAGTTATCATTGATGCACACCTTTTGCCACTTGCGAATGTCTTCATTGAACCAGCGAAAATTCTTTTTCTTAACAATGCCATTAATCACGGTATTTTGACACCAATTGGTGCTAATCAAGTTGCCGAAACTGGTAAATCAATTCTCTTTTTACTTGAGGCTAACCCTGGTCCAGGTCTAGGACTTCTTCTAGCTTTCTGTTTCTTTGGCAAAGGTTCTGCTAAAGCAACTGCACCAGGAGCTGTTATTATCCACTTTCTCGGTGGTATTCATGAGATTTATTTCCCATATGTGATGATGAAACCGGCTCTCTTCATTGCCGTTATCGCAGGTGGCGTGACAGGGACATTCACAAACTCAATACTTGGTTCAGCCTTGACTTCAGCAGCCTCACCGGGTTCTATCATTGCAATTGAGGCAATGGCACCAAAAGGCCTCTGGCCTCATCTCAATGTCTTGATTGGTGTTCTTGCGGCTGCCATCGTTTCGTTCTTAGTTGCCGCCATTATCCTCAAAAACGATAAATCTATGGTTGACGATACTGCGCTTGAAAATGCCCAAGCAGACCTCGCAGCTAGTAAAGCAGTTGCCAAAGGGCAAGCACCAGTCAACTCAGAACTAGCGATTAGTGGCGACATCAAACACATCATCTTCGCTTGTGATGCGGGCATGGGCTCATCAGCCATGGGCGCGTCAATCCTCCGTGACAAAGTCAAAAAGGCTGGTTTGTCAATTGACGTCACGAACCGCGCCATTGCCAATTTAATTGACGCAGCTGATACACTCGTTGTCACCCAAGAAGAATTGGCACCACGTGCAGCACAAATGGCACCAAGTTCAATACGTGTTGCGGTGTCGAACTTCCTCAATTCACCAAAATACGAAGAAATCATTGCGAGTCTGACTGGAGGGAGCGCGTCAGACCAAGCGGGAAAGTCCGTCACTAAAACAGAGACTGAGATTGATTTGAAATTAGTTACACAAGTTGTTTTTGGTCACGATGCGACTGCTGTTGGTAGCGCGACAATGGGAAAAGAAACACTTCAAGCGATTTTCAAAAATCATGACGTGAAAATGCCAATCACAGATGTTGAATTTCCAGAACTTACTGCTTACAATGCCCCAAATATTGTAGTTGTCACAATTGTGGCAAATACAGCAATAGCTAAGGAACATGCACCAAATGCGCAACATCTCAGTGTTGATAGTTTGATAACGACATCTGAGTATGATAAAATGCTAGAACGCTCGGGCAAGTAGTGGTTTTCGCAAGAATTTATGTGGCAGTTTGTTTAACGGAAACTTGTCAACCGCTAAGGCACGTTGTATCACGGGCGTTTCATAAGTTTAATCTAAAACATAATTTTCGGAATCTTTTACGAATAGTTGTTTTTTAACGGAAAATCCATGAAAAAGTCACTTGTTTTTTCAAAAATATTTAAAAATATAATCAATAATTTTGGTATTTCAAAATATTTCTACGAAAATAACTTTTAAAATAGATTAACTAAAAATTAAATCGACAACTTACATGTATATTCCAGAAAAATTAAATTTGTGAAACGCCCGTGCACGTTGTATGTAGCAAGACCTTAACCTCTTTGCGACTCCGTCGCTCAATCGCTAAAGGAGTAGCCACTCCAACGGCTAAGCGTTCAATCGTCAAGCCACGTTGTAGATAGCTACTTCCCTAACCTCTTCGCGACTTCGTCGCTCAATCGCTAAAGGAGTAGCCACTCCAACGGCTAAGCGCTCAATCGCCAAGCCACGTTGTAGATAGCTACTTCCCTAACCTCTTCGCGACT
>NZ_BLLI01000084.1 GCF_011170085.1 Pseudolactococcus hodotermopsidis
AGGGCAGTTGAGTTAAAGTTCGTATGGGAGTTTAGCTCAGCTGGGAGAGCATCTGCCTTACAAGCAGAGGGTCGGGGGTTCGAACCCCTCAACTCCCATTAGGTGTATGCCTAATGGAATAATTGAAAAAGGTCTCGTAGTGTAGTGGTTATCACGTCGCCCTGTCACGGCGAAGATCGCGGGTTCAAGTCCCGTCGAGACCGTTTTGTTTACTTAGAAAGTATTCAAATGAAAACCAAGTACTTGACTCGTTAGCTCAGTTGGTAGAGCAATTGACTTTTAATCAATGGGTCGCTGGTTCGAGCCCAGCACGGGTCATAAGCGGATGTGGCGGAATTGGCAGACGCACTAGATTTAGGATCTAGCGCTTAACGGCGTGGGGGTTCAAGTCCCTTCATCCGCATCGTTGAAAGACGAATGCCTTAGCCGACTTAGCTCAGTTGGTAGAGTTGAAAGCATTGCTTTCAATCTGTGGGTAGAGAAAACGGAAGTTTTCATCATCTCAGATGCTCTACTGAGTAAGTCGGATAATAGCCTTAGCCGGCTTAGCTCAGTTGGTAGAGCATCTGATTTGTAATCAGAGGGTCGCGTGTTCAAATCATGTAGCCGGCATTAAATTGAATAATAAAATATGCGAAAGTAGTTCAGTGGTAGAACATCACCTTGCCAAGGTGGGGGTCGCGGGTTCGAACCCCGTCTTTCGCTTAGGCTAGAGGAAAGCCGGGGTGGCGGAACTGGCAGACGCACAGGACTTAAAATCCTGCGATGGGTAACTATCGTACCGGTTCGATTCCGGTCCTCGGCATTACTTTGTAAGTTGGTGATTTTGTTTATCAGTAGCTTAATCTGGTAATGTGATTTTAAAAGATTGATTCAAGTTTTTTTATAAGTCAATGTAGGTAAAGCACCCTTGGCTCAACTGGATAGAGTACCTGACTACGAATCAGGCGGTTGCAGGTTCGAATCCTGCAGGGTGCATGAAAATTTTGGAGTGTCAAAAGTTAGCTTTTGTAGGGCGGAAAAATTTTCATGTGAAATTGCTTGAGATTGCGTGGCAATCGGAATGAAGTGAGCTTGACGTAGTCAAGACAAGTAATTGAACATATAGAGTGTTTGACTAACGTTAAACAATTCGGGAAGTAGCTCAGCTTGGTAGAGTACTTGGTTTGGGACCAAGGTGTCGCAGGTTCGAATCCTGTCTTCCCGATAAGTCAACAACCTTGGTTAAGGTTGTTTTTTGTTATATATTCATTTAGTTTCTGTCAACTCATTGATTTCATTCGTATCCTGAATTTTTGAATGCGGATGTTGAGTGTGGAATGGCTGATTATTTGCGTGAACCCTAAATTCCCGAACATATCACTACTAATCCTTTGAAATACCGAAAAATAGGCATTTATAAAAAAATATGTAGTTATAAGTCTATGAATATAACTGAACATCTTTTATCACGAATGCTGATATTTCAATATTTCGAGCGTTTTGTAGTGACATGTTTGGGGATTCACAGGGTTAATAGATGTTGCTTGTTTTATTTTGAGGAGTGGTTGTATGCGAGTTGTTGCAGGTAGGTTTGGTGGGCGTCGTTTGAAAACGCTAGATGGCAAAACAACACGTCCGACGGGGGATAAGGTTCGAGCGGCGATATTTTCTATGATTGGTCCATATTTTGAGGGTGGCCGAGTGTTGGATTTGTTTGCTGGGAGTGGTGGGCTTGCGATTGAAGCTGTCTCTCGGGGCATGTCTTGTGCTGTCTTGATTGAACGTGATCGTAAGGCGCAAATGGTTATTCAAGCTAATCTGGAGATGACTAAGGAAGTTGAGAAGTTTCAACTTTTGAAAATGGATGTTAAGCGTGCGATTGGGCGTTTGGTTGGTCAATTTGATTTGATTTTCTTAGATCCGCCTTATGCTAAGGAGGAGATTGAGCAACATATTTTGTTGTTACTTGCGCGAGATTTACTTTCTCATGATGCGATAATTGTTTGTGAGACGGATAAGTCAGTTGTGTTGCCAGAAAATGTTGCTGATTTTATAATTGTTAAGCAAAAGAGATATGGTATTTCAAAGATTACGATTTATGAGAGGAGTTAAAATGCGTGATAAAATCGGGCTTTATACGGGAACTTTTGATCCGATGACAAATGGTCATTTGGATATTATCAAGCGTGCTGCAAAATTATTTGACACACTTTATGTTGGCATTTTCCAAAATAATCAAAAAGAGCCTGTTTTTTCTGCTATTGAGCGTAAGGTGCTGTTTGAAAAGCTTTTGTTGGCATGTTCAAATGTTGTTGTGATTGTGCATGAGGCTGATTTGACGGTTAATGTGGCTGAAAAATTAGGTGTGACGGCTTTGGTTAGAAGTGTGCGAAATGCGCAAGATTTGGCTTATGAGTCTGAGATGATTTATTTTAATGGTCAGATGACTGGAATTGAGACGGTATTACTTGTTGCGAGTCCTAATTTGCAATATCTCAATAGTACGCGGATTAAGGAGTTGGCTCGTTTTGGCGTTGATGTGTCGCCTTGGGTACCTGAGCTTGTAAAAATAGAATTGGAGAAGAAGTTTGAATAAAAATAAGAATAAGAAATCGTTTGTTAAAAAAAGATGGCTGGTTGCTATCGTTGTTGCAATTTTAGCAGTTGTTGGTGTGTTTGTACCATTGCCTTATTATATCGAGCTGCCTGGTACGACTGAAAATGTTGGGGAAATGGTGCGTGTTGATAAGGCTAGCTTGGTTGAGAAAGGGTCGCTGAATTTGACGACTGTTTCTATGATGCAAGCGACGGGGCTGAGCTTGATTTATGCGGCGGCGACTGATTTTACGGATGTTTATAGTAAAGAAGATATGATGGGTGAACAGTCGGATAGCGACTATATGCGGATGAATGCGTTTTATATGGAGAGTGCGCAAAATGCGGCGATTTATGAGGCGTTTAAGTTGGCGGATAAGCCGTTTGAGTTGGATTATCAGGGTGTTTATGTGCTAGATGTGTTAGAAAAATCGACTTTTAAGAATGTTTTGCATATTTCGGATACGGTGACAGGGGTCAATGATAAGCAATTTAAATCTTCGGAGGAATTGATGACTTATATCAAGTCTTTGGCGATTGATGTGCCGATTTCGGTTCAATATGTAGATGAAATGGGTGAGAAAAAGTCGGCTGATGGCAAGACAATTAAGATTTCTGATGGGAAAGCGGGGATTGGTATTTCCTTGGTTGATCATACAACGGTAAAATCAACACCTGCTGTTGAGATTGATGCGGGTGCAATTGGTGGACCGTCTGCGGGAATGATGTTCACACTTGAGATTTATTCTCAATTATTGACTAAAGATTTGACCAAAGATCGTGAAATTGCAGGAACTGGAACGATTGAAATGGCTGGAAAAATTGGTCGAATTGGTGGAATTGATAAAAAAGTGGCAACGGCAAATGCGAATGGTGCTGAAATTTTCCTTGCGCCTGATGATGAGATTACAGCTGAGATGAAGAAGTATGATAAGAATATCAAGTCAAATTATCAAGAAGCTGTGGCTGCGGCTAAGAAATTGAAAACGAAGATGAAGATTGTACCTGTAAAAACAGTTCAGGATGCGATTGATTATTTGGAAAAGAATTAAAAGCCTCTAGGGAAGTTTGTTGACTGAAAAAGAGGTGCTAGATAACTAAAATTTCCTCAAAACGAGATTGTGAAATCAAATTTTGAGGAAATTTTTTTGTTTAAGTTTGTGAAATAAATATCTTGTAAAATCGGCTTTTTTATTTATCAAATTAAAAAAATCACAAACTTGGTATTTCACAAGTTAAAAAAGTGAAATTTTTCACTTTACAAAGTTTTGGAAAGTGCTATAATAAGGATATAAGGCAAGTTAATGTTTTCACTAACTTACCCGATTTTAACGTAACGACCATTTATAAGGAGAAAAAATGGCTACTAAAGTAGAAAAAACGGAAACTTTTGATGTTGCAGGCATGATTGACGGGCTTGCTGCAAAGGGTGCAAAGGCGCTTAAAGCGCTTGAAAAGCTTAACCAAGAGCAAGTTGACCATATCGTTCATGAAATGGCAATGGCTGCGCTTGACAAACACATGCCACTTGCTAAATTGGCTGTGGAGGAGACTGGTCGTGGTGTTTACGAAGACAAAGCGATCAAAAATATGTATGCTTCTGAGTATATCTGGAACGCAATCAAAGATAACAAAACGGTTGGTGTGATTGCTGAAGATAAAGAGGCGGGTATTGTTGAAATTGCTGAGCCAGTCGGTGTTATTTGTGGTGTGACACCAACGACTAACCCAACGTCAACAACAATTTTCAAGTCAATGATTGCGATTAAAACACGTAATCCGATTATCTTTGCTTTCCATCCGTCAGCTCAAAAATCATCTGCAGCAGCAGCACAAGTTGTTCTTGATGCGGCAATTGCGGCGGGTGCGCCTGAAGACTGTATCCAATGGGTTGAAACGCCTTCAATCGAAGCGACTGGTCTTTTGATGAATCATCCAACTGTTGCCACAGTGCTTGCAACTGGTGGTGGTGCAATGGTTAAATCTGCTTACTCTACAGGCAAACCAGCGCTTGGCGTAGGTCCTGGTAATACACCAAGTTATATTACAAAAACGGCTAAAATCAAACGTGCTGTTAATGACTTGTTCCTTTCAAAAACGTTTGATAACGGAATGATTTGTGCCTCTGAACAAGCTGTTATCGTTGATACAGAAGTTTATGACGAAGTTAAAGCAGAGTTTTTGGCACACAGTGCTTACATCGTCTCATCAAAAGATGAACTTAAAAAACTTGAGGCTGCTGTGATGTTGCCTGATGGTCATGCGGTTAATCCGAAAATCGTTGGTTTTTCAGCAAAATATATTGCTGAATTGGCTGGTATCAAAGTGCCTGCTGAAACTAAAATGCTTATCGCTGAAATCGGTGGTGTTGGTGCTGATTATCCGCTTTCTCGTGAAAAATTGTCACCAGTTTTGGCTATGGTTAAAGCTGATTCTACCGAAAAAGGTCTTGACCTTTGTGAGGCGATGCTTGACCTTGGTGGTCTTGGTCACACGGCTGTTATTCACACTGAAGATGAAGAGCTTGCGCTTAACTTTGGTATCCGCATGAAAGCTTGTCGTATTCTTGTCAATACACCAGCTGCTGAGGGTGGTATCGGTAACATTTACAATGAAATGATTCCGTCATTGACACTTGGTTGTGGGTCTTATGGTCATAACTCAGTCTCACATAACGTGTCTGCAGTTGACTTGATCAATGTTAAAACACTTGCTAAACGGAGAAATAATATGCAATGGTTCAAATTGCCACCAAAAGTTTACTTTGAAAAGAACTCAATCACTTATTTGCAACAAATCAAGGCTGAACGTGTCATGCTTGTTTGTGACCCAGGTATGGTACAATTTGGTTATGCTGACCTTGTTCGCAAACAACTTGAGAAAAATCCTAACGACCCGCGTGTTGAAGTTTTCTCAGATGTTGAGCCTAACCCGTCTACAAACACGGTTTACAAAGGTCTTGAAGTGTTTAACAGTTTCCAACCTGACACAGTTATCGCTCTTGGTGGTGGTTCAGCAATGGATGCTGCTAAAGGCATGTGGATGTTTTTTGAGCACCCAGATACTAATTTCTTTGGCGCTAAGCAAAAATTCTTGGATATTCGTAAACGTGCTTACAAGATTAACTATGCTGAAAAAGCAACGTTCATCTGTATTCCAACAACGTCTGGTACAGGTTCAGAAGTAACGCCATTTGCCGTTATCACTGATTCTGATGACCATACAAAATATCCACTTGCTGATTACGCTTTGACACCAGATGTGGCAATTATTGATCCGCAACTTGTTATGTCAGTACCTGCTGGCGTTTCTGCGGATACTGGTATGGATGTCTTGACGCATGCGATTGAGTCTTATGTGTCAGTTATGGCATCTGATTACACACGTGGTTTGTCATTGCAAGCCATCAAGATTGTCTTTGAATATCTTGAACAATCAGTTAAAACTGGCGATGAATTGGCGCGTGAAAAAATGCACAATGCCTCTACAATGGCTGGTATGGCTTTTGCCAATGCCTTCCTTGGTATTTGTCACTCTATTGCCCATAAAGTTGGTGGTGCTTGGAACATTCCTCACGGTCGTACAAATGCGATTCTTCTGCCACATATCATTCGTTATAATGCGAAAGATCCGCAAAAACATGCGATGTTCCCTAAATATGATTTCTTCCGTGCGGATGAAGACTATGCTGACATTGCGCGTTTCCTTGGTTTGAAAGGTAACACAACTGCTGAACTTGTTGAGGCGTTGGCAGTCGCTGTTTATGAGCTTGGTGTGAAGACTGGTATCGAAATGAACTGGAAAGCGCAAGGCTTGACGAAGAAACAAATGGAGGCAGAAATTGATCATTTGGCTGAAAAGGCATATGAAGATCAATGTACGACTGCTAATCCGAAAGAACCTTTGATTTCTGAGCTTAAAGGTATCATTGAAGTTGCCTATGATTATAAAGGTTAATTGAGTAAATAGTATTTAAAAATCTCGCTAGCGTTTGTTCTAGTGAGATTTTTTTCATGAACCGAGTATTGCAGAAGTAAGATGGGAAAATCGAAATATTTAGGGAGAGTCTTAATCATATTTTCTATGCCAATTCATCATTATTTGTCACTAGCAATTCCTTGAAATGACAAAAATTTTGTCTGAAGTCGGTAGCTGGTTCATTTTTTTAGAGATGTTCTATAGTTAAACGAGTGTACAATTTCGCGCATTCCTGTCACGGTCATTTCATAAATTTAATTTATCCGACAAATTCCGAAATTTCACAAGTTAAATAGCTATTTCAGACGATTATTTCCCTAACCGCTTTAATTTTCATAAAAAATCTGTTAAACTTTCGTTA
>NZ_BLLI01000085.1 GCF_011170085.1 Pseudolactococcus hodotermopsidis
ACTTGCATCTTTCGAAAAGTATCTCAGAAGAATCGGTAAGACGCTTCTGGAATATCAAGCTGAAAATTCAGCCTAAATCATAACTCAATCATATCAAAAATGGAATCTAAAAGCAAATTTTGCTTTAGCAAAACGTAACTCATGTTTAAACTTTTTTTGGGACATTTTCAATTTCGCTTGACAATCTCAGAAGAATCGGTAAAACGCTTCTGGAATATCAAGCTGAAAATTCAGCCTAGATCATAACTCAATCATATCAAAAATGGAATCTAAAAGCAAATTTTGCTTTATAAATGTAACTCATGTTTAGACTTTTTTTGGGACATTTTCAACTTCGCTTGACAGCATTTCTATTTTTAAGACCAGCAACGCCAGGAATCGTCAGCATGATAAGTAGGCTGAAAATGTAGAGCAAACTCAAGAAAACAACAACAATCATGACTGAATTGTATTGATCAAGCAAGAAACCGATGATAACTGACGAGAAACCACCCACTGCACGCCCAACATTCATGATAAAATTATTTGCCGTAGCACGAATTTCCGTCGGATACAAACTCGAAATAATCGCACCATAACCACCGTACATACCATTGATAAAATAACCAACAACAACCGCCGCCGCAATCAATGTTGCTGTGTTATTAGCAAGTGTCAAGAGGTATACAGAAGCCGCTGAACACACGAGGAAAACAGCGTAAGAGAATTTTGCGCCTAACTTATCCATGACCGTCCCGAAAGTCATCATACCAACCGACATCCCAAGAATCGTGCTGACCATCCAAAGTGACGACCCTGCAACATCAATATCGAGCTTAACTTGCATGATTTTGGGTAACCAATTCATGAGACCGAAGTAGCCCGCGATTTGCACCATAACCATAAGACTGAGCCCAATCGTTTGCCAAGCCGTTTTGCCATTCTTGAAAAGCAAGCCGATATGACCACGATTAGCGCTGTCAGAAGTTGTAAAACTTTCAGGTTCTTTGATGTCCTTGCGAATCCACAAAACCATGAGAACAGGCAAAATACCAATCACATACAGCATTTTCCACCCCATAATCGGAATGATGATTGAGGCTAAAACAGCAGCAAGAATCGCGCCAATTTGTCCACCAATGGCAACGATAGATGTTGCTTTACCTAGCTTTTCCTTGGGTGTTGACTCAGAAACGAGCGACATACAGGCGCCATACTCGCCACCAGCACCAATCCCCGCAATGAAACGGAACAAGTAAACCAAATAAATATTTGAAGCAAAAAACATAAGCGCACTTGCCACTGAAAAGATAACAACAGTTGCAGAAAAAACCTTCACGCGACCAATTTTATCTGCCAAAAGTCCGAAAATAATACCACCAAAAAGCATACCGAAGTTGGTAATCGTGCCAATCCACCCCGCTTGCGTACCTGTTACATTGAAAGCAGCAATGATTGAGGTCATCGTGAATGACAAGAACATGATGTCCATGTTTTCTAAGCCGATCCCAGCTGCTGCTGAAATTAAAACTTTTTTCTGTGAGTTCGTGTTGTCCATTTTGAAAATTTTCTCTCTTTCTTGATCTTTGTTCAAAAAAATATATCATATCATTCTAACACTAGCTGACAAATTTTTCAAGAGGAAATGCACAAAAATTCTGAACTTTTTTCACTTATTTTTGGAAAATAAAAAAAGCCGAATTTCTCGACTTGATAACATCAAAACTCAACATTATGATAAACTTTTTGCACATCCTCATCATCTTCGAGGGCATCAATCAATTTTTCAAATATTGCCAAATCGTCGTCAGAGAGTTCGAGTTCACTTTGCGCAATCATCTCAAGCTCCGACACTGTAAATTCTGACACACCATTTTCACGCAAAACCTCAAGCGCCTTGTGCAGATCTTCTGGTTCGGTGTAGACAATCACTTGGTCATCTTGTTGCTCAACGTCACGTACATCAACCTCTTTTTCAAGCAAATATTCGAAAGTTTCGTCCGCATTGTCGCCGACAAATCCGATAACACCTGTATTATCAAACAGATATGAAACTGAACCCGATGAACCGAAATTCCCACCATTTTTATTGTAAGCAGCGCGTACATTTGCGGCAGTTCGATTGACGTTGGTCGTCAGCGTATCAACGATAATCATCGAACCGCTCGGCCCAAAGCCCTCATAACGCCCCTCGGTAAAGGTTTCATCACTGCTACCTTTCGCCTTATCAATCGCCTTGTCGATGATATGTTTCGGCACTTGCGCTTGTTTGGCGCGCTCAATCGTGAATTTCAGCTTTGAATTGAGTTCAGGATCTGGATCTCCTTGTTTAGCCGCGGCGTAGATTTCCACACCAAATTTCGCGTAAACCTTAGAGTTTGCGCCGTCTTTCGCCGTTTTCTTCGCGACGATATTCGCCCATTTGCGTCCCATTTTTATACCTCGTTTTAGTTGTTTTTATATATTTTACCATATTTTACTCGTTTATGGGCAATGTTTGCGTGATAATCGGTCTACGGCCGTAATTTTGCTCAGGAATCTCGCTATTGCCAAGCCTATAAATAGCGTCAGCGCGCAAGGTCAGCCTGTCTTTGTAAGCCTTCCCAATCCTTGTTACCACGTCAACATTTTTCAGATGCTCTTGCCCAACCTTTGAAAAGCCTAAAATATGTGGTGGGTTCAGCTCAAAAGTTTGTGACTTGCCAACATTGAGTAGCGTATACACAAGCAGCCGCTTAACGCGCGCTTTGGTATAGCGCTTTGTCGCGACTTGCGCAACCAGCGTGTCAAAATCGCTCGCCGTCAAAATCGCCGACTTGAGTCTAGCGGCAAGCTCCTCATTCATCTGGAAAATGTCGGTCAAATCTGCCGACAAAATCCGATATTTCAAAAGGGAAAAGTAGTCCGACCACTGAACCTTGGGCGCAGTCTGGAAACTCGCAAAGTTTGGCATAACAGCCGACAAGTCCACCCCCACATGCTCACGAATCGCCGTAGCCGATGCAAATTCACACAGACTGTCATCATGAAAGCCAGCACCAAGCCGCTTGATAGGGCGCATTTTCAGTGAAAACTCCGCTGCAGCCTTGGTATAAGCCAAACCCAAGATATGATTGGGTGTGTCACCAGCGAAAGTAACAGCCGCAAATTTCTGCCACATTTTCTGCGTTTTTTGCGGATATGACAGGGTTTGCGGTAACATTTTCAAAAAATCTTGCATAGCTGGCGCATTTTTGCTGTAAATCTCACGCAACTTGTCATAATCAATTGCGTCAGCATCCGTCCCGAAAACAAGTTGCTGACACCCAAGTTCTGCCAAGATTTCAATCGCATATTTGGCAAAAAAATCGGCGCTCTGCACACTTGAAAAAACAGGCATCTCAACAACAATATCTGCACCATTGCCAAGCGCCATATCCGCACGCACCCATTTATCAATAATCGCAGGTTCGCCACGCTGTAACCAATTGCCACTCATGATAACGATTTTCAAACCGCAAGCTTGTTCTAGCAAGTACTTATGACCATTATGAAAAGGATTGAACTCAGCAACGATTCCTGAAATCATGATTTATCTTGCCACTTTTCATAAACTTGCATGGCAATGTCGATTTCTTCCTTGTGTTTGGCTTTCAATTCTTCGTTAATTGACTGTTTTTCGACCAATTCAGCACGCTTGACTTTAGCAAATTTGGCAAAAATCGCATCCAAAATCTCGCGCATTTGGCGCGCCGCATTGTCCCTAACATCAGTATCAAAACGCCCCGTTTCGTCCGAATAAATGGCAGCCATTTTCGTCCATTCATTCATGAAAAAAGTATCAATTTCTTGATGAATATAACCCGCAAGCTCCTTTGGCGTACTTTCAAGATCAGCCAAAGCCGCACGACGTTTAGGCGTTGACACATAACGCGAGATCGGATTTTGCAAATGCTGATAAGTCGACTGCGGTTTGTCTGGCTCGTCAGAAATAACCTCTTTTTCACGTTTCGCCACTGTAACACGTGCTTTTTTTCGACTTGTCCGTCGCACGAACCACCAAACCAATAGCCCTAAAACGACTATACCGCCAAGCTCCTCTGAAATTGCCACTATCAAGCCCAGCACAATTAACCAAAAAACAATCTTCAACCAACGTGGAATCCGCCTCTCACGCTTATCAAGCGTAAAATAAGCTATCGCACCAACGATAATTACCACTATCAAATTTAGCATATGTTTGCCTTTCTATTCCTTTATCTGAATTTCAAGCTAATTTCCTACGAAAATTTGCGCCTATGGCGCATCGTTTTCAGTATCATCGTGTCGCCACAAAAAACCAACGGGCGCTATCATCTGTCGGTGCAGCATCTTCAAAATCAGCAAATACATTGACAGCAATAAAGCCAGCATTATCAAGCATGTTCAGATAGTCATCAATTGTGTAAGTTCGCTCATCATGGACTTCATCACGGCGCTCAAATTTGCCCTTGCCGTCACTGACAAAAAAGGTCAGCTCATGCGTAATGCTGTGCGGTTTTTCTCCCGAAAATGAGTCCCAAACAAAAGCAAAGTCCTCTTCATTTTCATGATAAGCATAGTTTGGAAAAACATCATCTATCTGATGAACGGAGTGAACATCGAAAATAAAGGTGCCACCTGCATTTAGGCTGTTGAAAACGCCGTCAAAAACCTGCTGAACTGCCGCACGATCAGGCATGTAGCAAATGCTGTCACTATAACAAGTCACGGCATCGTAAGTCCCAACATCGCTGAGATCGCGCATGTCGCCCTCAATAAAGCCGATACCGATATTTTCAGCAAGCTCGTCAAGGGCGCGGTTGTAGGCAATGGCGAGCATATCCTCAGACAAATCGAGACCCGTCACGGCATAACCGTCACGCGCAAACTGCACCGAAAGCTTGCCTGTCCCACAAGCAAGCTCCAAAATATCATGCACCTTTGCCGGCAAATGACGAAGCGAAAAGTCGTGCCAAGCCTTATAAAGCGTGTCATCCATGATACTATCATAAACCCGCGCAAATTCTTGGTAATTTTCCATGGCTACTCCTGTTTAGCGATTGAACGATGAAGTCGTGAAGAACTTAGGGTCTTGCTACATACAACGTGACTTAGCGATTTACCGCTTAGCCGTTGGGCGATTATTCAACAGAACAACCAAACTAGCAACAACTTCCATCATCTATTCTTATATAATTTATGCTGTCAACCATTCTGAAACATCAATCTCTGGCGCATCGTGCCAAAGTTTTTCGAGATTATAAGTCAGACGCATATCATGTGTCATAACGTTAATCACAACATCAATCAAATCAATCAGCACCCAACCGTCATTGCCCACACCCTCAACGCCGTGAATGCTACCGCCATTTTTCTTGATATGTTCAGTGATATTATCGACAATAGCGTCCAGTTGACGTGAATTCATCGCCTCCATGACGACAAGCGTGTCCATGACACCACTGACTTCACGCATATCAAGCGCAACAATATTCAGCGCTTTTTTATCATCAGCCGCCGTAACGACCGTTTGTAACATGTTTTGAGTTGTCATATTTGTTAGTTTATCTTTCTATTTTTAGGACTTTAATAAAATCTCAAGTTTTTAATAAAAGCATTATAAGTCAAAATCGTCTGCGGGTAAATCGGCAGCTTTTTATGGGCAAGAAATTCAACCGTGCGCACCGTTTCATAGGCAACCGCCGCATTCAAATCTTGCTCAAAAGCAAGGGTGCGCGCAAAATCAACACCGTCAAAATTGCGCCCCGTCTCAATATAATCCGCCACATAGAGAATCTTGTCAAGCAAAGTCATATCGCTACTGCCGACCGTGTGAATCTCAATCGCCCGCAGAATCTCCGAATCTGTGAGCCCAAAATCCTCCCGAATCTTGTAAATACCGACCATACCATGCCAGACGTTATTATCCCAGTGATACAAATCTGGGTCAAGCTGATATTTTTGGATGAGCAAGATAAAAGTCTTGTCCGTTTCTTCTTTGGCATAATCATGTAACAGTCCTGCAAGTTCTGCTTTTCTCACGTCAGCATATCCCCAGCGCTCAGCTAATTTGACAGCTGCTATGCCGACATTTTGGACGTGTTGAAAACGTTTTTCGGACATATTGTTTGATAACTTTGTCAATAATTCTGCCCGAGACAAATTAATTTCGGGAAAAAAGTCAAAAGCCATAAAGACCACGCTCCTTGATAAACTCTAATACCACATCAGGTATCAAAAATTTAGGTTCAATACCTGTTTGCAACATTTTTCGCAAGTTTTTGGACGAGACGTCCATTTGTGGCACATCAATCCAAATAATTGGTAACGACGTTCCCGTTCTGAATCTTGGGCGCTGTACCCCAACAAGTTGCACGAGTTTTGTCAATTCTCCCGCATTTTCCAACTGAGAAAGACCGCCAATCACATCGCTGCCCGCAATGAAATAAAAATCAGTATCGGGATTATTTTCAGAAAGGGTGCGCAAAGTTTCTGAAAGCGGTTGCGCCGAATTGAGCCGCGTCGTCTCGATACCAAAACCACTATTACCTTGAAGTGCACGCACAAGCATGCTGACAATCGTGGCATTTTCATCGTCATACTCGGGCATAAAAAGCACGCGCTCAAGATTCAGCTCACGCCGAACTTGATCAGCAATAACCAAATGCGCCACATGAATCGGCGCAAATTTGCCAACAAAAAGCCCGATTTGACGGCGATTGCCACTTTTCAGCGGTTCAAGTTCAACTTTTGTATAGGGGGTGAGAAGTTCAATTCCCATTGGCTACTCCTTTAGTGATTGAACGACGAAGTCGTGAAGAGCTTAGGGAAGTAGCTATCTACAACGTGCCTTAGCGGTTTAACGCTTAGGCGTTGGAGTGGCTACTCCTTTAGTGATTGAACGACGAAGTCGTGAAGA
>NZ_BLLI01000086.1 GCF_011170085.1 Pseudolactococcus hodotermopsidis
AGCTGAAAATTCAGCATAAATCATAACTCAATCATATCAAAAATGGAATCTAAAAGCAAATTTTGCTTTAGCAAAATGTAACTCATGTTTAGACTTTTTTTGGGACATTTTCACTTTCGCTTGACACTTTCATCAATCTACCTACATTGAAACTGATGGGCAAAAGAACTAAAAAGCTCACAAGCGTGACCAAGATTCTAACAAGCAGTGCATCAATAAAGTAGAAAACAACCAGTTCCGACAAGAAGATGACAATTTCCAAAACAATAAGTTTCTCTTTTCGAGAAGTAACGAGCATGAAATCTTTTAACATGATTTATTCCTTTCAGGATAGACAAAAGTATAGCCTCAGCAACGATGATAACACGATAAAATATCGTTCTACATCTTATTTTTCAAGCTTGAATCCTAACGTTTTCAGTGCATTTTCCGCACCTTTATAATCTTTAATCGTTGAAAGGTCAACAGGCAACATGACCTCTGCCAACTTATGCTTATCAACCTTTGCCATATCAACGGTAATCGTCACTTGATAAGTTACCTTACTTTGCTTAGTTTTAACTTCAACACCTTCGATAGCATTGGCTTTTTGATACAAGTCATCCATATTTTTCGCCATTTCAGTCGATTGCTCCTCGACATTACCCATTTTTTCCATTTCAGAGATTAATTTATCTTTTTCGTCTTGCGCTATCTCGTCGTTATTTTTGAGTTCCTCGATTGAGCTATCAATATCCTCTTGTTTAATACCAAAGTCCAAAGGAATCGTTGTATCAGCCTCAATTTTGCTAATTTTCTCACCCTTGTGCGTGATTTTGACTGTTGCATTGCCTATGCCTGTTGTTTCTGCCAAAGCCTCTTGCTTAAAAACAGCTGTTTCCTCTTTGGCAGTTGTACCGCATGCAGCTAGTAATAAAATTGCCCCCAAAGCAATTGCAAAACTTGTCAATTTTTTCATGATTTTTCTCCTATCATCTTTCTTGCCATTTTTACGAAAATAACGATTTCCATAATTGTAAACGCTACCTTTCTATTATAACATCAATTTTCATTCTTTTCACGAACAAAAGTGACATTACTTACCCATCCCATTATCCAACGAACGTTTCGGTTTCTCCAAAACACCAAAAGTAAAGGACATCAGTGGAATAACGATAAAAAGCCAGTGACCAATCTGTGGCTGAAACCATGCGAAAATGGTTAGAAAAGCATTAGCGAAAAGTGTGGATGATAAACGAACGCGCGCCATTTCACGTTGAAGTCGCCAAATCGCTGGCGTTTTTTGATACTGAATTTTCCCGACTTCGTAGCCAACTTCTACTTGTAAAATCCTGACAATAAGCACTGTTAAACCAAAATTTAACATAGCAAACGATGTAATATCAACCATTATCCATTTTGTCAAAAGTGGAATCATAGCAAGCGCCCCGAGCTGAACAAAGTCAATAACGATAATCTTGTCTGACACCTCGCGAACGCCGTCAAATAAGCGATGATGATCAAACCAAAGGTCAGCAACAATAAAAAAACTTATCAGAAACACGACAACAGCCGACACAAAATCGTGGTAACTATGCCCTTCAGCCAGATTTGGCACTGGAATCTCCAGCAACATAATCGTGATAATAATCGCCACAACAGCATCCGTAAACATCTCCCAATGCTCTTTGAGTCGTCTACGGCGCGCGATTTCCTGCTCCTCTCCATGCTGAGTCATCAACTTGTGAATCTCCTCCTCCGACTTCCCCGCAAATTCAGGATTATTGTCAACAAACTCCGTTTTGATGTCGGCGCGTAAGTCGTCAAACATCTTAGCACGCGATTTTTCGTGATTTTTCCGCATCTCAAGACTACTTTCTATCTATTTTTAGTATCTAAGATAATGGTCACAGGACCATCATTGAGCAATTCGATTTGCATATCGGCAGCGAATTGACCTGTTTTAGTTGGTATTTCGCAAGCTAAACTCGCATTGAACTGTTCATATAGGCGTTTGGCAAATAGTGGTTTTCCTGCGCCATCAAAACTCGGTCGATTCCCTTTTTTCGTTGCCGCAAATAATGTAAACTGAGAAATTGACAAAATACTGGCATTTGATATGTCTTTGACGGAAAGATTCATCTTATCATTTTCATCTGAAAAAATACGCATATTGACAATTTTTCGGACGGCGTAGCTGATGTCCTCAGCCGTATCTGCATCTTCTACACCAACAAAAAGAAGCAAACCATACTGAATTTCTGAGATAAGTTGCCTATCGACTGTAACACTTGCGCGCTTAACGCGCTGAATAACTATTTTCATAGTTATAGTTTACCATTTTTCAGATAAAAAAACCTCAGTGCGTCCACTGAAGTTTTTGGGAAAAGAGTAAATTTGGCGAGGTTCAAAAGGGGTAAAGAATCCTCGCCATGCGTAATGAGCTCATTACTACACTCTAATTATAACTTACTTAATAAGATTTGTCTAATGATAAATGAAAGTTATAACTGTTTATGTTTCGTTTTTTCCTGCCAAACGCCTGAATGCCAGCGGTAAATCATCAGACAGCCGCGCAAACATTCGTCAATAGCATAGGCAATCCACACGCCGACCAAGCCTAAGCCAAAATGAATGGCAAGCAGATAAGAAAAGGGCAGACTGATCACCCAAAGCGTTGCAAAACTGCAAAACAGCGAGTACATGGCATCGCCACAGGCATTGAGCGAGAAAACCAAGATTTGATTGGTCGCGCGCCCGACTTCAAGGATAATATTGACAAGAATCACGTATTTGGCAATGTCGATAATGTTTTGTTGCGTGGTAAAAATGTGCATAATTGGTGTGATGAAAAAACTTGTTATCGTACAAATGATAACAGAAGTTGCTATACCGATTTTAAGTGTTGTAAAGCCACGTTTTTTGGCAACATCATAGGCTTTAGCACCGACCAATTTGCCGACCATGATTTGATTACCTTGCGCCATTGATGTCGTACATAGCGCAATGAGCTGCGTTATGGCAAGCAGATAGGCTTTGGCAGCCAAAACATCATCGCCTAGTGAGGCAACAATCATTGTCACAACAACTTGCGCGCCTTGATAGGACAGTGACTCGCCTGACGATGGTAGCCCAAGTTTGAGAATTTCCTTGATGTCGCTAAATGAAAATTTGCTCGGATGAACATGTAAAATGTTAAATTTTAAATAACGTTTTAACAGAACAGCCGCAATAATCAGACCAACGGTATTAGCAAAAGCCGTCGACCAAGCTAGACCATTTATCCCAAAATTTGGCAAACCAAAGGGCTGGTAAAGACAGAAATAATTGCCGATAACGCCGAGAATCATCGTAAAAGTCGGCACAACCAAGGCAGGACGCGTGTAGCTATGCGTGCGCAAAAAAGCAAGGATAATGGCGGTCAGCGCTGGAATAATCAGCGTTCCTCCATAAATCCGCAAATAATTTTGCCCAATCAAAACGAGTTCAGGACTCAAGTTGATAGCTTTCAAGAACACATGCGGTAAGAGCAGAAAAGCGCCACTGATAAGCAAACCAAGCATGAAAACACCCATAATTCCTGTCTGCATTACCTGTTCAATCCGTTCATTTTTCCGAGCGCCGATAAGATGGGAAATCAGAATCTGCGCACCAACTGTGATAAAACCATAAACGAAAACAGACAAGGCAATCAACTGATTGGCTGAAGAAATTGAGGCGACTGCCGCCTCAGAATAGTCAGAAATCATATAAACGTTGATATTTCCCGCAATAACACGCAGAAACAACTCAACAAAAATCGGCCAGCTGAGAAAAAGAAGTTCAGCATTTGATACGCCGATGATATTTTTTAATCTTGAAAACATGAAATGAAACTCTTTCTAATTTTTTACTTAAGAAGGAAAACTTACCGTCAAAAAAGGCTTACACAGCCTTTTAAATTTATGCTTTATGCTATTATACCATAGATATATAGTTTTTAACCGCTAAGCGACCTGTAACTTAAGCATTTGTCCGCTTAACGCTATAAACATCTGGTACCATTTTAATCTTATCAACAACAGTCGTCAGTTCGTCCAAATTTTTAATGGCAAACTGAATATGAATATTTGCCATTTTCAAATCTTTCGTCGGCTGTGCGTTAATTGAAATCAGCGTTTTTGTTGTATTTGACAACACTTGCATAACATCGTTAGCAATACCTGCCCGATTAAAGCCGAAAATATCAATATTTGCCACGTAATCTTTGCGCCCAACTTGGTGCTCTTCCCACTCAACTGCAATCAGCCGACTGTCATAATCTTTTTGACTTTTAACATTATGACAATCGCTACGATGAATTGACACACCGCGCCCCTTGGTAATATAACCGACAATGGCATCACCAGGAACAGGATTGCAGCACTTGCTCATACGAATGAGGAGACTATCAATGCCAGCCACATTAACACCACCGTCGTTGCGAATCTTCATCACATCGCTCTTGGTCTTAACCTCGCCATTCATCAGCGCCTCAGCCTCTTTACGCGCTTTTTCGCGCTCGATTTCACGCCGTTCATCTTCGGTCAATTTGTTAAATACGGTCACAACGCCAGTTTCTCCGAAACCAATGGAGGCGTACAGAGAGTCGGCATCTCTAAAATTCAGACGATGACAGATAGGTTCAAGATGTTTTTTATTCAGATATTGATTTGCCACAAACCCTTGATTTTGCAAGTATTCTTGCAAAAGTTCACGACCTTTATTGATTGATAATTCCTTATCCTGATTCTTGAAAAATTGCTTGATTTTATTGCGCGCCTTATGCGTTTTGACTAATTTTATCCAATCACGACTTGGCCCAAATGATGTTTTATTGGTTACAATTTCAACCACATCGCCAGTTTTTAAAACGTGTGTCAGCGGTGTCATACGACCATTAACCTTAGCACCAACAGCTCTATCGCCAACTTGCGTATGAATTGCATAGGCAAAATCAATCGGTCCTGAGCCAGTTGGCAATTCTTGTACCGCACCATTTGGTGTAAAAACATATATTTTTTCTGACAAGATGTCTTCTTGGACAGCCGTGACAAATTCTTGAGCATTTTTGGACTCGTCTTGGAGTTCAACAATCTCGTTAATCCAATTCAAATTTTGCGCAATCTCATTTTCCGAGATTTTATCCTTTCGCCCAGCTTTATAAGCCCAATGAGCCGCTACACCATATTCTGCAACAGCGTGCATGTCGTGTGTCCGCAGTTGAAACTCGATTGGTCCTTTTGGCCCATAAACAGTCGTGTGAACGGACTGATAACCATTGGCTTTGGGATTAGCGATATAGTCCTTGAAACGCCCAGGCATCGGCTTCCACAGCGCATGAATATAGCCAAGTGTCGTATAAACCTCAGATTTCGTGTCAAAAACGCAACGAATCGCAATCAGATCATAAATTTCATCAAAACGTTTGCGCTTATCGTGCATTTTACGGTAAATACTATAAATATGCTTGGGACGACCATAGATTTCCCCGACAACACCCACTTCTTTATTGCGACTTGTCAGCTCCTCGACTACTTCATCAACTAATTTTTCGCGATCAGTACGTTTTTGTTTCATTAAATTACTGATTTTATAAAATTGATTTTCATCAAGATAGCGAAAAGCTAAATCTTCCAGTTCCCATTTTATCCGAGAAATACCGAGCCGATGTGCTAGCGGTGCGTAAATTTCCATTGTTTCACGAGAAATTCGCTTTTTCTTGTCTGCTGGCATATGCTTGAGCGTGCGCATATTGTGCAAGCGATCAGCCAACTTGACGAGAATCACACGCGTATCTTTTGCCATTGCCATAAGCATCTTGCGATGATTCTCCGCCATCTGCTCCTCATGCGACTTGTACTCGACCTTGCCAAGTTTGGTCACGCCATCTGTGATAAGTTCGACCTCTTGACCAAACTCAGCCGCCAAATCCTCAAGCGTTACCTCCGTATCCTCAACGACATCATGCAAAAAACCACAAACCACAGTCACGGGGTCAAGCCTGAGTTTAGCCAAAATGCCCGCCACCTGTATCGGATGAACGATATAAGGCTCACCAGAGCGCCGATATTGCTCACAATGAGCATTTGTTGCATATTTCAGCGCTTTCTTGATTAAAATCATATCACGCTCATTCATATAATTTTCTGCCAACGCAACAACTTGCGCCCCTGTAAGATTTGGTTCACTTGCCATGTGAGATTTTCGTCCTTTCCTTTTTCGTGTGATTTTTACTATTATAGCACTTTTTTGGGATAAGAAAAAGGCTTGCGCCTCAATAACATCATAATATTTAAAAATTTTTTTAAATGCTTAACTTTTGATTATAACCAGAAATAATCGTTGATAATATGAGATACTAGAATGAATAGTGTTCCGTTCAAGATTACTGATATTCAACTAAAAATGGATTACTCCCCCTAAAAAATTGACATGAGTACAGAGAAACTATGCAGAGAATGAAATTTGTGGCAAACCAATAATGTTTGAAAAATATTTTACAAAAAGCGTAGTTATTGACTCTATGAAAAATATGATAATTCAAAAGAGGGTGCTTTAGAAATTACAAGACAAATTCTTACTTTTGAGAATCGTTTGTTATGAAAACAAACAACATTAGACTTCTCCCGAAATTAAATTTCGAAATTGATAATACCACAAATTAAGGACGCACGAAGTAAGTGCCTCTTTCTTCGATTACGATATTTCTGAGCCATACACTTAAAGGTTTTGATTTTAGCA
>NZ_BLLI01000087.1 GCF_011170085.1 Pseudolactococcus hodotermopsidis
AGGTTTAAAAACTTTAAGAAACGGATCCTACTCATGAATAAAACCTTAATAAATTAAAAAACAAGCAACTAATCAGTTACTTGCTTTTTAGGGGAAAGGAGTTTCCCACACGATTTGACAAAGAGCCATTCTTGTGAGTGCAATTCATGTGCTAAGAGCTTTCTTGACGCGTAAATCTTTTCATCAATATTGATATAAATTTCACCGTCAAATGCGTCAATAACAAGTGCCTTAGATTTCTTTGTAAAGTATTTATCTTTATCGGCCTCAATTGGTAAGTAGAAATTATTGTTGTAGCGAATATGATGGCCACTATCAACGACGCGTTTAGTTACGCGAGCTAATAGTAAATTGATTTTAGAGGTAGAGGGTGCCTTTTCAAAAACTGTTTCTTTGGTCTTGTTTCCGAATTTGCGATTAAACTTGCTAATCCATTGTTTTAGAAATGCGTTAGCCTGCTCAATTGATGTTATCCCCGCCATTTGTAAGTCAATCGGCAAGCGAGATTGTAATGTGCCATTAAGCCGCTCTACGCGTCCCTTAGCCTGCGGTATAGAAGAAGTCCTGATATCAATGCCAAGCTGATGACAAGCAAAACCAAACTGTGTAAATGTGTCTTCCTCCACTTTCTTCATGGCTTTGGATTGATATTCGAAGACGGTGCGCTTATCGGTTAGAAAAGCGTTAGGAATGCCGTGTTTCGCCAGGATTTGATGTAAGACATGATAATAGCCTTTGAGCGTCTCCTGCGTATCAAAATAAGCACCTACGATGTTTCCAGAGGCATCATCAATCGCAACGTGCAGATGTGAGATTTTGCCACCAAACCAAGGATACGAGCTTGCATCCATTTGTAGTAGCTCACCACGATATTTCTTTCTAGGGCGACTAGGGTGAGCTTTTTCGTGTAGCACCAATTTTTCATCAGCTTTGGGTAACAATGACTTCACTTGTTTTTCTTTATTTTGTTTCTTGAGTTGTGCCTTTATTCTCTTTCTAGTTTTACGTTGCGATTTAGGAGATAATAATCCTGCTCCATAAATTACAGTACGTATTGTTGTATCCGAGTAGTGAATGTCATAGTTCTCAGTCAATATTTCCGTAAAGTGTTTGATGTTTGGTTTAGCTTCTTGGAATGCTTTGTATAGATTAACAATCCTTTCTTTAGTCTCAAATGACATGGCATGCATAGGTCTTGAACCTCTATTGCCGTGTACAAAAGCAGCCTTTCCTTTTGTATCATAGGCTTTTAACAATCTATCAACTTGTCGTATTGTTGTTCCTAGTTCTACACTAGCACGTTCTTTCTTCTTCCTCCCATCGTGTACTGCCTTAATTGTGTGATATTTTTTTGTTTCATCCATCGTGAGTGATATCCTTTTCATAGTTATTAGTTTAACATTTTGAGACATTTTGTATTTCGACCTACTTAAGACATTATCACTTTCGAATGATAAGGCAACTTAAAAGCGAAATTAAATCTTTCATTTTCTCTCTCAAAGCGGTATAATAAAAGGACATGAAAAAACAAAAATTAACTTTTGATAGTCGAATAGAATATGGGCTGATTTTGCCAGCCTTTTTGTTGATAATGATTGGCTTTTTAGTCTTGTATATCGCGACCAGTCATGATTACCCCAATCGCCTTAGCTCAGTGATGACACAGCAGATTACTTGGGGTGCTGCGGGAATTGTGGTGGCGTTTATTGTCATGTTATTCAATGCCAAAATGCTTTGGAAATTCACACCGATTTTGTATGTGTTAGGTATTATTCTCATGCTCTTACCGCTGAAGTATTTTGATCCGCTAACATTTGCGGCGACTGGGTCTAAAAACTGGGTCTATCTCGGTGGTAACAACCTTTTTCAGCCGTCAGAATTTATGAAACTCTCCTATACCTTGCTTATGGCGCGCATGGTCGTTGACTTTCAAAATCGACTGAAACAACGCCATCTTCGTGATGATTTCTTGCTGATTTTTTACATGTTACTTGTAACAGCACCTGTTATTGGGCTACTTAATCTACAAAAAGATTTCGGAACAGCGCTTGTTTTTATGGCAATTTTCGCAGGAATTGTGATTGTCTCGGGCATTTCGTGGCGGATTATTTTACCAATTGTCATGTTAGTTGCTTTGATTGGTGGCGGGATTATCTATCTGACGACTGTTGATTATGGGCGCGATTTTCTGATTTCTGTTGGCGTTGATTCATATCAGATTTCTCGAATTGATGCTTGGCGCGACCCCTTTATCTATGCCCAAGGCACAACATATCAGCAAGCTCAAGGACAGATTGCTATTGGCACAGGTGGCTTATTTGGGCAAGGTTTTAACGTTGCTAATATCAGTGTGCCAGTTCGTGAGTCTGATATGATTTTCACTGTTATTGGCGAAAATTTCGGCTTTGTTGGCTCGACATTCGTGATTTTCCTTTATTTTATCCTTATTTATCGTATGATTCGTGTGACGATTCAAGCTAACAACCAGTTTTATATTTACATCTCGACTGGTATTATCATGATGATTCTCTTTCATGTTTTTGAAAATATAGGCGCTAACATCGGCGTTTTGCCACTAACTGGGATTCCCTTACCATTCATCTCTCAGGGCGGTAGTTCGCTCATTGGAAACTTGATAGGGATAGGCTTAGTTCTATCAATGAAGTACAATCAGCTACCAGATTTTCCAAAAGAAAGTAAACGAAAACCCTACAAAAGAATTACAAAAAATAGAACAGATAAAACTGTATCATAACAGATTTAGTATATACCACTTTCAAAAGTGGTATTTTTGAGATATAATAAAGTTATCAAATAAGAGAAAGCGTTTGCAGATAGCAAACAAAAGGTAAGTACAATGGCAGACAAAACAGTGAGAATTTTCTGTTCAGCAGGCATGTCAACATCACTCTTTGCACAAAAAATTCAACAAGAAGCCGATGCTCGCGGTCTTGATTTTGACGTTGAGGCATACGGTTTGGCTGAAATTGACACAGAAGGACCAAAAGCAGATGTTATCTTGATTGGCCCACAAGCACGTTACATGGTTGCAGAAGTGACTAAAAAATTCCCTGATACGCCTGTAAAAGACGTGCCAATGCAAATGTTCGGTTTGATGCAAGGCGACAAAGGTCTTGACCTTGCGCTCGAATTGATTGGCGAATAAAGTCATAAGAAGTTTGAAAAAGCACTTGCAAAAGTGTTTTTCTTTTGGTAAAATATAGAAAAATAAGAGAAAGGTTAGCACCTTTGGCAAGTGCTAGCGAGGTGGCAAACAGTGCGCAATTAAGCTGATGAAAATTTGCAAGAATTTTGACTTAGCTTTAAGTGCGGACTTTTCACCTTGATAAGACAGTTTAGAGACAAAGACAGTGTTGTTTTTGTCGATTTTTAAAATTTATCACAGAACAAGGCTTTTTGTCGCACCTCAGGCTTAGGTAATTAAGTGAGGTGCTTTTTGATTGACTTAAAACATATAACCTTTGGTTATGACGATAAAATGATTTTTGAGGACGTGTCAGTGATTTTTGATGCGCATTGGAAACTGGCGCTTGTTGGGCGAAATGGTCGCGGTAAGACGACTTTAATGAACCTGTTACTGGGTAAGTTACCATTTTCTGGCAGCTGTCATTCAGATGTTGTGTTCACTTATTTTCCGCAGAAAATTGCCGATAAGACACAATTGACCAAGTTTATTTTGGATGACTTATATGATTTTGAGGACTGGCAGATTCAGCGAGAATTGAACTTATTGGGGCTTTCTAGCGATATTTTGTGGCGGCCGTATGAGACCTTGTCAGGCGGTGAGCAAACTAAGGTATTGCTTGCGGGACTTTTCTTAGATGAAACGCATTTTCCATTGATAGATGAGCCGACCAATCATCTTGATACTGCTAGTCGGGCGAAGATTGCGACTTATTTGCAGGCAAAAAACTTAGGTTATATCGTTGCTAGTCATGATCGCAAGTTTTTAGACACTGTGTCCGATCATCTGCTTGCCATTGAGCGAAATGGTCTTGAACTGCTTGCGACGAATTTTTCGACTTATGAGGTGCAGAAAAAGCAGCGCGATGCCTTTGAGATGGCGGAAAATAACAAGCGCAAGTCAGAAATTGGCAGATTGAAAAAAACCGCACGTGATAAATCGAATTGGTCACGAAATCGTGAGAAAGACAAGTACGGCAAGCCCGATAAAAAAGGAAGTGGTGCAATTGCTGATACTGGTTTTATTGGGACACGAGCAGCGCGCATGATGAAAAAATCAAAGATTTTGGAACGGCGGATGACCTCAGAAATTGTCGAAAAAGAAAAGTTGCTGAAAAATCTGGAAAAAGTTGACTCGCTGTCAATCGCCTATCAACCAAGTCATCGAAAATTATTGTTGAACGAAGATAATATGACAGTTGCTTTTGATAATGAACAAGCGCTTTTTGAACCAATCAAATTTCAGCAAAAAGCCAGTCAGATAACGGCGATTACAGGACAAAATGGTATTGGTAAAACGCAGTTGTTGAACAAATTGGTTGCAATTGCCGAGAGTAAAAAGCTCAAAATTTCTCGTGTCAGACAGATTTATGAGGACAATCAAGGCGATTTGAAAACATTTGCCGAAAAAAATCAGCTAGATTACACCGCATTTCTCAATAATTTACGGAAACTTGGCATGGCACGTGAGGTTTTCAACCAAAAAATCGAACAAATGTCTATGGGACAGCAGAAAAAAGTCGAATTAGCAAAATCATTATCAGAATCAGCCGAACTCTATATTTGGGACGAACCGCTGAATTATTTAGACGTTTTCAACCATGAACAAATCAAAAAATTATTACAGACCATAAAGCCAGCCCTAATCATCGTTGAACATGATGCAACTTTTATCCAAAATATCGCTGACCAAGTGATTGACTTGAAACAAGTGATTTATTTTTAGCTTATTGGAAATGCCTTAAAACTGGTCTAATCATTCAAAATATATCATAGTGAATCAATTCCTCAAATCAGATAGCTTCCAAAAATTGAAAAATATTTCACAATAACCGATTTTTCTTAAAAATTATGATAAAATAAAAGAATGAAAAAAATCAATAACACCATTTTCAAAGGGACGATATATGCCATATTAGCAGGCTTTTTCTGGGCGTTTTCAGGCATTTTCGGGCAAATATTCTTTGAAGATTTTGGGGGTAATGCACTGTGGATTACCTCATTTCGTTTGCTGATTGCGGGAATTATCTTGCTTTTCATCTCCTATTTTCAAAAATCATCAGCTTTTTTATCAATTTGGCAAGATAAGAAAAATTACCTAGAATTGTTCGGTTATGCGATTTTTGGTGTTCTCATGGTACAGATAACTTTTTATGGTTGTATACAAGTGTCAAATGCAGCAACGGCAACGGTTCTCCAGTTTACAGCACCAGTTTTTTTACTCTTGTATTTGGCGCTTTTTCGTCATCAAAAACCAAGGCTCAAATCAGTCGTGCTAGTCGTCATTGCCCTCATCGGTATTTTCTTTTTAACGACTCATGGTAACCTTAAAACGATGACCTTATCGCCAGTTGCCCTATTTCTGGGGCTTTTATCGGCGGTTGCGGTCGTCTCTTACTCGCTTTTGCCTAAACGTCTTTTGCAAACTTATGAGGTCACAAACGTTGTCGGCTGGGCCATGCTGATAGCGGGTGTCATCATGAATAGCTTCTATCCTGTTTGGCGTTTAGACTTTGACTTGACAATTAAAAGTCTGTTTTTAGCCTTAGGGGTTGCGGTTGTCGGCACAGCTGTCGCTTTTATGTTCAATATGAGCGCAATCAAGTATATCTCGCCAGTCGTTGCAGAGGTTTGTGCAGCAATGGAGCCGATTCTTGCAGCGATATTTAGTGTTATTTTATTTGGTATGCGCTTTGATGTTGTGACTGTTATCTCAATGATTGTCACACTTACGAGTGTTATTTTACTCTCATTGGAGGAAGGGAAGTCATGAGTTACACGGATTATATTTGGGATTTGGGCGGTACATTGATGGATAACTATCAAACGTCAGCGACTGCTTTTAAGATGACTTTGCAAGCGTTTGGTGTCAATGTTGCCTATGATGAGATTTACACTGCACTTCGCGTATCAACAGACTTTGCTGTCTCAAAATTTGCAGCTAGTCTGCCTAATTTTACGGCAATCTACAAAAAAAGAGAGGCTGAAACCCTAGCCCAACCTGTTTTGTTTGCAGATGCGACAAGGGTGCTTGCCACCATTGTCAAAAAAGGTGGGAGAAATTTTATGATTTCCCACCGAAATAATCAAGTCCTTGACATTCTCAAATCAGCCAATATTATCTGTTATTTTACGGAAGTTGTGACTGCTGACAATGGCTTTCCACGCAAACCTAATCCTGATTCGATTAATTATCTGCTTGATAAATATGAGATGACTCAGGCAGTCATGATTGGTGACCGCAAACTTGATATTACCGCAGGACAAAATGCTAAAATTGACACGATTTATTTTGGCAATGATAATAAAATTAAGGCAACATACCAAATTAGTAGATTGGCAGAAATTTTAGAATTATAACGAATCGTATTTTTAGTTTATAAACTATTAGACTTCTCCCAAAAATAAAAAAATTTGTTATACTATAGTCATGAACTATGAATCCCTCACGAAACTCAGCGATAGTCATTTTAAACGTCTAGTTGGCGTTAAACGTCCAACCTTTGAATCTAT
>NZ_BLLI01000088.1 GCF_011170085.1 Pseudolactococcus hodotermopsidis
CATAACGAAAGTTTAACAGATTTTTTATGAAAATTAAAGCGGTTAGGGAAATAATCGTCTGAAATAGCTATTTAACTTGTGAAATTTCGGAATTTGTCGGATAAATTAAATTTATGAAATGACCGTGCTAAAACGGCTTAACAGTGGGATTGAGCAGACAGTAAACGAATTAAAAATAAATTTTGTTAGCTTTTTTGTCAACTACTGAGTGATTTTTGATATTCCGCAAATACATCAGCGACTTTATTAGCATTCTCTTTGCTGAGATGGCTATAACGATTCATCGTGATGCCAATATCTGAGTGTCCCAAGCGTTGAGAAATTTCTTTATACCCGACACCAGAGTTTAACAAAATGCTGGCATGTGTATGACGAAAGATGTGAAAGCTGATACCTTTTTCGTGGATACCTGATTTTTGTAAGTCAATTCTGAGCTTACAACGCATGTTACCTGGTCTATAATATGTACCAATATCGGTAGCGAAGATGATATTATTTGACGAAATCTTTGTTTGACTAAAGATGAGATTTTGGCGCTGGCGATAGACTTTAAGCATCAGTTTTGTGCTTACGTCAAATGAGACATCTCGGATGCTAGATTCTGTTTTGGGTGTCTCGATAAGATTGCCTTCATTGTCAACGGTATGACCAACATGCAATGTGTTGTTATCAAAGTCAATATCAGACCACGATAATGCGAGAGCTTCGCCGATACGAAGTCCAGTCGCAAGCAGTAGTTGATAAAGTGTCTTTTTCAAAAAGACAATCTCCTTGTCTGGCAATGTCTCAAGATAAGCGCGCCATTTTATAAGCGTTTCTGTGTCAAGATAATTGATCGTCTTAGTTTTTCGGCGCTTAAGTTTTGGTAGAATGACATCAAGTGCTGGATTTTCAGAAACCACTCCGATATTTTTCCCATATCGGAAAATAGTTTTAATCATGGCTAATATAGCACCATAAGATTTTGTCGCATACATCGTATTTCTATCAGAATTATTGGCATTAGCTGCCCACTGATTGACAATTGTTTGGATAAGGCGCGTGGTAATTTTGTTTATTTTATAATAGCCAAGCGTAGGTATGATATAATTAAAGATGAAATTTTCTTTATTGACGATAGTTGTGTGTTTTAGACTAAGTTTGTGGTTATCCCACCAGCTAATCGTCAAGTCTTGAAATGTTTTAAATGCAACATTATCAAGACGAGTGTTGCCGTTTAGATGAAACTCAGTAATTGCTTGCTGAGCTTTCATCTTGACGGCTTTTTTTGTGCTTGCAGTTATATTAGTTTGCACCTTTTTCCCAGTAAAAGCATCTACGCCGAGGTAGACACTGGCACGATAGACGATTTGACCGTTCTTTTTAGTGACTGTTTTGATGTTCATAATTAAATCCTTTTCTAACGTCAGGCAAGGCGTGGGATTTTATGAAATCAATGATTTGGTGGCATAAGTTTTTGGACGTTGCCAGTGGTCAAGCTAATATAATTATTTTTCGTCAATTTTTTGGATTAGTAAATCTAGTTTTGTGTTTAAATTTTTAATTTCCTCTTTTAGTTCAGCGGTTTCATCTTTTTCATTGTTAAAAAATGATACAATCGTTGATGAAAGCATGCCGATGATTGAAATGCCTAGCAACATCAGAATGATTGCGGTTATTTTTCCGATAGATGTTACAGGACTTATATCGCCGTAACCAACGGTTGTTGTCGTTACGATAGACCACCAGACTGCCTGTGCGAACGGGATTTTTTCAAAATTTGAATAGATGATTGATGATGTAAAAATTAATGCAAAACTTGTATAAAGTAAGTAAATAAAGCCATTTGTATTAAAGAAAACTTTTAATCGACTTCCTAATTTACCAGAAATACCGAAAACACGTAAGAATTTAGCAAATTTGAACATCTTCGACATTCTAGTAATTCTGAAAATCCGTGCAATTCTAAAAAACGATAGCATGGAATCAAAAGGAATAATTGCCAACAGGTCAAATAAATTTTGACGGAAAAATTTAGCTTTATTTTCAGCTTTTGTGAATCTAAAAATATAATCGTAGGCAAAGATACCTAAAATACTCCAGTCAATTTGTAAGTAGGGCGATTCTTTCAAGGAGATTGAACCAGTAAAATCAAGGATTGTTAGGGATATGGAAGTGATTGCTAGGGCAATTATGAATAAATCATATTTTTTCAATGTGACATTCCTTTATTATCTGGCAGCAATCTCAACTTGCTGTATTTTGAATCTCGTTTGTTTTAGTAGCCTTTTCAGCCTGTGCATACTCGAATTTTGCGAAGTTTAGGATATTAGCTTGCGAATTTTTGTCAAGTTTTTCCATTATTTCGATTGTTTCGGTAATTATTTGCGTTTTTTCGGTGGCTTTATTTTTTTTGCTCAATTGTGTAAGCCCTAACAATTGACTTGATGAAAGGTCAAGTGCTTCTGAAATGGTTTGAATTAAATCTAAAGGGAATTGTCGCTGTTGGTTTTCGTATCTGGATAAGGTTGATTTTGGGATATTCATTCTTCTAGCAACTTCAGAAAGCGACAAACCTAATTCTTTTCGCCTGTTTATAATAATGGAGATAATTTGTTCATTGGTGTTCATAAGTTACCCCTTTCGTTATTTGATACCATTTTATCACAAAAAGTTCCCGCATGGGAAACTTTTTTCAATTTTTTTCAAAAAAGTGTTGACAAAAAGGTACGAAAGATTTAAAATAATATTGCAACCAAATGTCAACGAAAGGAGGAAGGAAATGTTTGTTAATTTAAAACGGCTTAAAGCTGAGCGTGTCGCAAAAGGAATGACTCAAGATGAAATCTCTAAAAACCTAGAATGGAGCAAAGCAAAATACACAAAACTAGAAAACGGATACAGTAAACTTGGCGCAGATGATTTGGCGAAAATTGCCAACATCATTGGAATTGAAGATATGAATATTTTTTTTAATTTCGATGTTGACGAAATGGAACGAGAAAGAACAAAACAGCTAGTCAGCTAGAAAGGAGCAGACAAAACAGTTGGCGGAAACTTGTTAGAAAATTGAGGAGGAACAAAAGCAAATGATTGTAAAGAAATTGTGGGATTATGTAAAGATTCACGGCGTATTTTATAGTAAATATCCATTTAGTCACGGAATGATTTTTGCTTTATTGCTTCTGCTTATTGGACAAATATTTCTTTAGTTGTTGAAAAAGAAAGCTAAAACAATAGTTACTATTATCCCTATGTACCACATTATATCTTGATGATGAGACTTGATAATATCATCAACTTTATCAGAAAGTTTTATTCTCGCCTCTTTCTCTTCGCTTAAAGATTTTTCCAGTGATTTCACTTTTTCCGTAAGACTAATAACGGTATCTCTAGTATCTTGATAAAAATTATTATCTGTCTTGGGAGTACCTACGCTTATTGGCGTACCAAGACTTGAAAGTATCTTATTTCCTGACATTATTCTCCTCCACTATATAAATTTCGGTTTGAGATTCTTCTAATAATATACCATTTTTAAAAAGAGAGAATGTGAATTTGTAGCTTTGAAATGGCGTTACTTCAGATATTGTTAAAGGAAGAGTGAGTTGAGTTATAAGTAGTCCTGTATCTCCTAAATCAATTATTTTTCCAACAGGTATTTGACCATTGAATAATTCTCCACCAGATGATGTGATTGAAATTTCAAACTTTTGTGGTTCATCATCTAATATCAAATTTGCTGTGAGTTCTAGCGGTAGAATTACACATGTATTCATAGTTCCCATAAATATTGATGCGGGGGAAGAGTTTGGTGATGAGGCATAGAAAAAATTAATTTTGTTCATAAGTTTATTTCCTTTTTATCGGTACGTCCTACGAGATAGTCTAGCGATACGTTGAGAGCATCAGCTAAATTGATAGCGATTGATAACTTTGGCTCACGTCTGCCATTTTCGTAATTTTGTAGACCAGCCTCTGTTATTTTGGCTAATTCTGCAAGTTGTTTCTGAGTTAAAGAGCGTTCTAATCGTACACTTTTAAGGCGTTCTTGAAAAATAATCATAAAATCTCCATTTTTTAGTTGACATTAACAAATGTTAGTGGTAAGATATATTTACATTAACAAACGTTAGTGTAAATAAAAAAGAAAGGATATATGAACAATTTGAAAAAAGAGCGTGAGGCAGTTGGTCTCACACAAAAGAAAATTGCGCAGTTGATAGGTATTTCAGAACATGGCTATCAAAATTACGAAAGCAATCGAAGAATACCGAATGTCTACACTGCTCAAAAAATTGCAAAGATTTTGGGAAAACAGGTCGAAGAGTTATTCCCACTATCTAAATTATAACAAAAAACGCACAAACGTGCATAGAAAGGAAACACTATTGAATAAAATTAAACTAACAGAGAGTAAAGAAAAACTGATTCATATTGGGATTTTAGACGAAGAAACAAAAAAATTACTTTCTGAAATTACGAAATTGTGTCGGCAATCAAAATTGAGTTATATTCAAAAAAACGAAGCACTACATCAAGCAGATGCAGTACTTTATTATGAATGTATTAGTAAAGATTCTCAAGGTCATTGCTAACCTCTTTCAAGTGTTTATCACGTTGTTCCGCTGTCGCTCCAACGACGTAAGCGGTACTGTAATAAGCCTGACCATTGTCTAGGATTTCGGTGAGTTTCGGGCCAACTGAAATTAGTAGCCAACCTTGCTCAAGCTTTGTATTAGCATCTTTTTCGGCGGAATCATTGTTAAATTCTAAGACATAAACAATTTTTGAATAATCCATGTTTTCACTTCCTTTCTGATTATTTCAAGTATTGCCGTACTTGATAGGTTAATTATATCAGAATGGGGGTGGAATAACACAAATCAGCTAGTCAGCTAGAAAGGAGACATTATGACTGAAGAAAACGAAATTTACACATCGCCGAACATGATACCAACCGTTGAAATATCAGAGCGATTGAAAAATGAAATTCTTGAAGAATCAAAAACAGCTCAGTTTCAAAGAGAAACCGAACTGTCAAAAGAAATTTTGTGTTGTGCAAAGCATGTGCAATCTAGGGCGCAAAAATTAGTTAATACATCAAATTTGCATCAAAAGAATGAATTGCTGCAAGAAATTTCTGAAATTTCTTCTAAGATTCAAAAAAAAGTTGCCTATTCGGCTAGCCTTTCAAAGTTTGGTATTGACTTTGAAACTGACAATATCAAAATCGCAGTTGGAACTGACAAAGTAAAAATCCAACGTATCTCGATTGATTGATAAGTCGTAGATGATGTTTTCATTTGATTCAACTGGTTCAATGTTTTCGTTCACATAAGCGATTACTTTGATAAAAGATTCAAACGGATCATTTGTCCATTTTGGCCAACCAATCCGGCTATTTAAGAATGAAGTGAAATCATTTCCGATGTCAGAGAATTCGGAACAAGCATCTTTATAGATAAACCGATTGTTAGAAGTGTCAGCAACCATTAACACTTCAGATTCATGTTTGAAAAAATTAGCTGTTACGAGTTGGTTATCAAACTTGACAACCAGTTTTACATCATATTTGAGTACTTTTTTCATAAAATACTCAACACAACGTACTTGGAATATATTCATAACTTTACCTCCTTTCAGATTATTTCAAGTATTCCCGTACTTGATAGGTTAATTATATCAGAATTGGGGTAGAATGTTACAAATCAGCTAGAAAGGAAAATAAAAAATGAAAGCAGAGAATGAAGCATCTGCGAACTTAATAAAAGAAATTGCCAAATTTTCTATTAAGATGCTACAGTCTGAAGAAACAAAAAACAACCCTGAAATGGTAGTCGCCATTTCAGAGCTGTTGAAAATTGGTTATATTTCAAGTGATTTTAAGATATGATAACAAATGCAATATCATTAGAATGAACTGACACTTGATTGGAACCAATGAAATTGATTGTAACATTTTTGGGAAACTCAAATTTAGAAAAATCGTCAATTATTGTGACAAATTTATCGCCCACTAGATAAGTAATTTTTTTAAAGTCATCAACAACTAAGTTTACGCCCTCGACCTGATTTAAACGAATATTTGCTTTCATGTTGTCTCCTTTCTATAATTATTTTGAAATCAAGAATGGTAGTTTTGGTATTAATGGATTTTCTGTGATTTCAATAACTATATTATACCAATTGTTCAATATATAGTCAATCGCACTTTACTATATATTGTTGAAAATATCATTCGAAAGTGATAATGTCCTAAGTAGGTCGAAACATAAAATGTCCCAAATGTTAAACTAATACTTATGAAAAGGATATTACTCACTGTGAATGAATTGAAAAAGTATCGTGTTATCAA
>NZ_BLLI01000089.1 GCF_011170085.1 Pseudolactococcus hodotermopsidis
TAATTTGATAACACGATACTTTTTCAATTCATTCACAGTGAGTAATATCCTTTTCATAAGTATTAGTTTAACATTTGGGACATTTTATGTTTCGACCTACTTAAGACATTATCACTTTCGAATGATAAAATACACAACATAAAAAATAAATACTTGACAAATCAAACTGTATTAGTTAAAATAATACATATAAACAAATCGTATTATCAGAAATGATACGGTTGATACGCAATTCTTATAAAAGTTGTAATAGGTTAAAATTTGCTAATAAAATGGCTTGGTTAGTTTTTGAATGAAATCTTAAAATAAAAAGATGTTATCGCTTACATATAAGATTAAAGATAACGATAAAATATTAAATTAAAATTAGCTTATTATTGCATATGTAAGGTTGAGTTAAGCTAACATTGATACGATAAGTTTGAGAGCTATCAAGTTTTTAGAATTTCCTAATGATAGGCTCAAAAATAGAAAACGAGGTAGTGCTATGAACTTTTTCAAACGTGCCATATGTTCCGTGACACGACAAAAATCCAAATCTCTCATTTTATTTGCAGTGATTTTTCTGCTTGGTAACATTTTAGCGGGCAGTGTTATCATTCAGCAATCAACACAAAATGTTGAGAAGACAACCAAGGCAAAAATGGGAGCGATTGCGACCATTGACATTGATTATAATGACAAGAAAGTCGAAGAAGCCATGAATTCTGGTGGCTTTATCCCTGCCCCTTTGTCAGAGGAGCTGATTCAAAAGCTTGGCAGTAGTCCTTATGTTAAGACTTACGATTATTCACAAAATTATGGTTTTCAGTCTGGTGCGCTGAAAACTTATGATCCACAAGCTAATAAAGAGGATGATTCAGGCAATAATATGCAGTCGTCGTTTAGCATGGCGGGGAATTATTTCCAAGTGCATGGTGTGCAAGATCCGAAAGTGATGGACATCTCGCTTGGCAAAATCAAATTGGCACAAGGCAGTGTTTTCACGGCTGACGATATTAAAAAAGGTAACAAGGTTGTCATGATTTCCAAGCAATTAGCAGATGAAAACGGTCTGCATGTTGGCGATGAGATGACCTTAGACAACTGCTTGACTGATGAAACAGGTCAGCCAAAAGATAAGTCTTATGATGTTAAAGCAAAGATTGTCGGCACTTACGAGGTTATGGAAGCACCTGAGAAAAAATCAAATAAAAATTCGGGAATGACAGGTATGCTAGATTTTGAAAAATATAACACGATTTATATGCCGAATGTAACCGTGGCCAGTATGACTAAAGGTTATCTTGACTTTATGCGAGTTGAGCAACCAAGTACTTATCAAGAAATAACGGATGGTATGCCAGAAGAAGCGGTTAATAAGAGCTATTTTACGCCTGTTTTCCAACTCAAAACAGTTGATAATGTTGACAAATTTAAGGATGAAGTTAAACCCTTGTTGCCGAAATATTATTCAGTGATGGCGTCAACTGATGATTTTGAAAAATCAGCGAGTCAATTTACTAAATTGTCACAGATTTCTAAAGCCGTGATTGTGGCGGCGATTATTTTATCAATTGTCTTGATTTTGCTCGTTATCCTTCTTTTCATGCGTGATCGTAAGCGCGAACTTGGCATTTATCTTTCGCTTGGCGACAAAAAATTGAACGTTATCATGCAGATTATGATTGAAGTGCTGGCGGTTGCGCTTGTTGCCTTACTTCTCTCACTCGTTACGGGTAAATTCCTTGGTAGTTTTGCCTCAAACGTCTTTCTCAGCTCGGATGCGGGAACGACCACAGATAACGTGACAAATGGTATGTTCGTCAACAATGCTTTGACATCATTAAATGCTGGCATTGATGCTGAAACGATTGCCAATAATTATGCCGTAACATTTACACCGTTTTACATCGTGACTTATCTGCTTGCTGGACTCGGAACAGTCATTGTTTCTGTTCTTTTATCAACACTTTATATTTTCAAATTAAAACCAAAGAAAATCTTGTTGGGTTAGTGTTAGAAAATTTTGACATAACTGATTTAACTTGTTATACTTGGAATTATAGAGCATCTAAAAAATTGGCTCTATCTTATGAACATCTTCAAACTTAAACGAATGTGTTTGAGTTGCCCACTTAGGAATGGTTTTAAGTTCTATTATTTCATAGAACTTAATTTGTCGCGATATTATCGCATTTAATAGTTATAAAAGGAGTAATCTATGAACTTTTTCAAACGAGCAATCGCTTCTGTCACTCGACAAAAGTCGAAATCCCTGATTCTATTTGCAGTGATTTTCCTACTTGGCAATATCCTTGCTGGTAGTGTGATTATCCAGCAGTCTACGCAAAATGTTGAGAAAACAACCAAGGAAAAAATGGGTGCTATTGCCACGGTTGGTATTGACTGGAATGATAGCAAAATCCAAGCGGTTATACAAAAGGGGTCAGTCGACTTTAAAAACTTAGATGAAAAACTTATCAAAAAAATCGGTAGTAGTCCTTATGTTAAGAACTATGATTACTCTGAGGAAAGTGGCTTTCAATCTGCAAGTCTCAAAACTTATAATCCGCAAGCTAAGAAAGATGGAGAAGAAGTTGACAGTTCGATGAATTATATCCAACTTCGTGGTGTGCAATATCCAAAAATTATGGATATTGCCATGGGTAAAATCAAACTTGCTGAAGGAAGTGTTTTCACAGAAGATGACATCAAAAAAGGTAGCAATGTTGTCATCATCTCAAAGAACTTTGCAGATGAAAATGGCTTACACGTTGGCGATGAGATGACCATTGACCAATCGCTTAACATGTACCAAGACATGGGTGCTGAGGAAGAAGCAGAGGCAGAAAAAGGCGAAACTAAATCTTTTGATACGAAAGTCAAGGTAGTTGGTACTTTTGAGGTTCTTGAAGCTGTCGAGAAGAAAACAGGTAGCTCAGATAAGGCAGCAAATGATAATGTTGTCTACGCAGCAGCAGCACCAAGTGGCGATGATCTAGTAGATATGCTCAATTTTCAAATTTACAACACGTTTTACTTGCCAAATAAAACGCTTTATGGGATGAATAATGGTTATATGAAATTTCTGTTTGAAGAACAGCCCGAAATGCTTGGAGGTATGAGCGAAGAGGACTTAGAGAGTGATAATGACCCTTACTACGTACCGATTTATCAACTCAAATCAGTTGACGACCTTGAAAAATTCAAGGCAGACACGAAACCTTTGTTGCCAAAATATTATTCAGTCATGTCATCAACTGACCAATTTGACACGATTGCTGGTCAATTTAACAAATTATCTAAAATTGCTAAAGCTGTGATTATCGCAGCGGTTGTTTTATCAGTTGTTTTGATTCTTCTTGTTATCTTACTCTTTATGCGTGATCGTAAGCGTGAGCTTGGTATTTATCTCTCGCTTGGTGACAAAAAATCTAACGTTATTCTACAAATTATGTTTGAAGTTTTGACGATTGCCGTTGTCGCACTCGTGCTTTCTCTTGTGACGGGTAAATTCCTTGGTAGTTTTGCCTCTGAAGCTTTCCTCAGTTCAAATAATGATAGTGGTTCATCTCAAAATGGCATGGTATATAACATGATGTCTAGTTCTTCAATGTTCAGCACAGGTGCAACAGTGACAGCTGAGTCAATTGCTGATAATTACAGTGTGACTTTCACACCATTTTACATCGTCACTTATTTGCTTTCAGGTCTTGGAACGGTTATTGTTTCGGTTCTTTTGTCAACGCTTTATATCTTCAAATTAAAGCCTAAAAAAATCTTATTGGGGTAAAAAATTATGTCTATTATTGCAACTAAAAATCTGAATTATTTCTATCAAGACGGCGATATGCAGCGTTATATTTTGCGTGATGTTTCTGTTGACTTTGAAAAAGGTAAATTTTATACAATCGTAGGGGAGTCTGGCTCTGGTAAGACGACTTTCTTGTCAATGATTGCGGGGCTTGACTCGCCAAAATCTGGTGAGGTTTTATTTGACGGTTCTGATATTAAAAAACTAGGTTATGAAAATTACCGTCGTAATAAAATCTCGCTTGTTTTCCAAAATAATAACCTTGTGCCTTATCTGACAGCCGCTGAAAATGTACTCGTCGCTATGGACATCACGGATAATGAGCTACCGTCTGATCAAAAAACAGTCGCTTACAATTTGCTAGATTACATTGGCATTACGCGCGAGAAGGCTGATCGTTTGGTTAGCGAACTTTCGGGTGGCGAGCAGCAACGGATTGCGATTGCTCGCGCTTTGGCGACAAATAGTGATGTTATACTTGCTGACGAGCCGACTGGGAATTTGGACGAGGAGCGTGAGGCGGAAATCGTCGAAATTTTCAAACGCTTGGCACATGAAAATGGCAAAGCCGTTGTTGTCGTGACCCATTCGCAAGAAGTCGCTGATAAATCTGATGTGACTTATCGTCTGAAAAAAGGAAACTTGATTAATGAGTGATTTCTTATCAAATTTTACCAATGATAAATACAAGGCAGAAAATGAGAAACTGGCAAAACCAGAAGTAACGAAAACGCCTGAAGAATCGAAAGAAACTGAAAATGTTGCCACATCTAATGCGACTGAAAAAACAAGTGCAAAGCTAAAGCCAACTTTTAATGTTGATGAAAAAGAACCAAATCAGGTACCTGATAAAGTAGCTGTTTCAAAACACAAGTCGATTTTGCCAACGAAAATGATTCAAAAGCCTGCGCCCGATGATTTGCTTGTTAAAGATAACACATTTGCCAAAAAGCAAAAGCGTAAACGTTTGATTATTGGTGCGACGATAGTTGTTGCGATGGCGGCTATTGGGTGGTTTTATTATAGTCAAACGCATGTCAAATTGCCTGATTTTACAGGTAAACAAATCAGTACGGCGCAGACTTGGGCGGATGAAAATAAGGTCAAGCTTGAGGTCAAACGTGTTTACGATTTTGACAAAAAAGTCAATACGATTATTAAAGAGGAAAATAAGAATAGAACGATTGCTAAAAGTAAGGTGGTTAAACTGACGGTTAGCCTTGGTGCGGATCCGAAAACGAAGATTGGACTTCCTGATTTTAGCAAGATGCAGGTGGCAGATGCGCGTGCCTTTATCAAGGAAAATAAACTTGAGAATACGACAGTTCAGCTAGATTATTCAGAGACGGTCGCTAAGGATGCCTTTATCAAGCAAGAATTTGCCAACAAAGATGTCAAAGTGGAAGATTTCAAGCGTGAGGATAATCTGACCTTGCATTATTCAAAAGGCAAAGAGCCGATTGAGAAAAATATTGATGTGCCTGATTTTGCCAATAAAACTGAGGTGGAAATCAAGACTTGGAGCAAGGATAAGGGTGTTAAGGTTGAGATTGTTGGCGAAGGTAGCGCGACAATCATGGCTGATAAGGTAATTTCACAGTCGATTAAGGCTGGCGAAAAAGTTTCAAAAGCTGATACGATTACAGTCAAAATTTCACTTGGTAAACCGTTGATTGTTCCTGATTTTTCACAATTTACTTCTGATGAGGCGGGGACAGCGGCAAAAGAATTGCCTGTTATGATTAAGCAAGTTTACAGTGATACTGTGCCTTATGGCGGCTTTATCGGGCAAAATGTTGCTGCTGGTACGCAATTTTTCGCTAAGGATACGTTGCCTGATATTACGGCGACTTATTCTCTTGGTCGTGTTTACATCAAAGACTTGTCAGGTCAAACGGAGGGCGATTTACAAGCGACTTTCTATACTGAGTACAAATCAAAAGGTGCTAATGTGACCTATGAGGTGCAATATGTGACCAATAGTGCAACTAAAGGAACTGTTGTTGGTCAAAGTGCGCTCAATGAATTTGTGCCGTTGTCTTGTCATATTGTTGTTCAGATTAGTGATGGTCAAGGTAAGGAAGCGGCGGCAGCAATGCCAGAAGCCGAGTCTTCTAAAGTGACTTCTAAAAAATAAAAACGTTAGCTAGTGTTATGGTGCATTAGCTAACGTTTTTATCTGATTTCTTTTGTGCTTGCATGCCTTTATACTGATTAACAAAGAAGTTGTGCAAACTAGCCGATACTGTTCGATTTTTAAAGCGAATTAGTATTAAATATAACCCTGTCAAGCGAAATTGAAAATGTCCCAAAAAAAGTCTAAACATGAGTTACATTTTGCTAAAGCAAAATTTGCTTTTAGATTCCATTTTTGATATGATTGAGTTATGATTTAGGCTGAATTTTCAGCTTGATATTCCAGAAGCGTCTTACCGATTCTTCTGAGAT
>NZ_BLLI01000090.1 GCF_011170085.1 Pseudolactococcus hodotermopsidis
GCTAAAATCAAAACCTTTAAGTGTATGGCTCAGAAATATCGTAATCGAAGAAAGAGGCACTTACTTCGGGCGTCCTTAATTTGTGGTATTATCAATTTCGAAATTTAATTTCGGGAGAAGTCTAATGATGAAAAATAAGCATAAACTAACAACTTGGCTTGATCAATTTTACAAAATCGTTGCAAGTTCCTGTCAATTCTGGTGGACTTTACTCAAAAATGGTCTCATTTATGGTGGACTTGACGGCATTTACAAGATGAAATTTCCAAATTCTAAGCATTTAAAGTTGTCAAATAAAAAGTTTCTATCATTTATTTGGAGTATTCTGATTATTTTGACAATGACATGTTATCAGCTGATTAGTCCCAAGCGTGATTTTATGGCAATCATTTTCATCTCATTATTTATTTTAACACTATTTGTGACGATTTATCTTTATCAAATCGTTGAAGTTATCGCTTTAAATGAAAAAATGCTTTCCGATGAAGAAATTTATGCACAAGCTTTTGTCAGAATCTGGTATCAGTTATTTTTGAAAATCGCTTTTCTTATCATAGGTGTTTTAGTTGCTAAGCTAAATCTTATCATCTTCATCTGCTGTTTGCCAAAAATTTATAGTATTATCATAAATAAGCTAGCCAAAACGCAAAAGTTACTGTAAAATGATAATAAAGGCAACTATTTCTTTCGTCAGAAAGGAGAAAAAGTGAAAAAATATGTCGAGATTTCCAACTATTTTCGTAATAAAATAGTTGAGGGTAAGTACAAGGCTAACGATAAATTGCCGAGTGAGTCGGAAGTTGGGGCGAAATTTGATGCGAGTAAGATGACGGTCAAAAAAGCGATTGATATTTTGGTGGATGAGGGCATTGTCAGCAAACGCCGTGGTGCGGGAACTTTTGTCAAGAGTATCAATCCAATCGAGATGGAGCAAATGGTCATGGCGAACCAGTTTCGCGGAACGACCGCACTCAATCCTAATCATGATGTAACGAGTACAGTACATCTTTTTGAGACAGTTAAAAGTCCTGAAAATGTTGCAAGTAAGCTCAATATTGCTCAAAATGCACCAGTTTATAAGATTGAGCGTGTGCGAAATATTGATGGGAAACCAGTCGTTATGGAAACAACTTACATGCCTGTTGCGATTGTTCCGAGTTTGAGTCTTGGAGATGTTGAAAGCTCAATTTATGATTATCTTGAACATGAGCTGAAGTTAGCGATTTCAACGGCGCGGCGGATAATTACGGTGCGTAAGGCGACGACACTTGAGAGTGAACGTTTATCTCTTGAGCCGCATGATCCTGTTGCTGTCGTTGAACAAGTTGGTTTCTTGAATAATGGGAGTGCTTTTGAGTACTCATTTAGCGTTCATCGCTATGATGAGTATGCTTTTGAGATTATTTTACATCGAAAAGTGACTTAAAATTTTTTCTCTATTTGTATCGATATGAAATTAAAAAGGAGGACATTATGTCCAACAACTACCTACCTAGCGACAAACGCTATGACAAAATGATTTACAATAAAATTCCATGTTCGGGTTTGAAATTGCCAGCTATCTCACTTGGTTTTTGGCATAATTTTGGAAGTTCAACACCATTTGACAAGCAACAAGAAATTGTTCGTGGTGCTTTTGACATGGGAATTACTCATTTTGATTTGGCAAATAATTATGGGCCAACTGCTGGTGCTGCGGAGGAAAATTTTGGTCGTATTTTCGCTGAAGATTTGAAAGCCTATCGTGATGAGCTTATCATTGCTACAAAAGCTGGTTATGACATGTGGTCGGGACCTTATGGTAACGGTGGCAGTCTCAAATATTTGGTTTCGAGTTGTGACCAATCGCTCAAACGGCTCAGGCTTGATTATGTTGATATTTTTTATAATCATCGCCGTGATACCGAGACACCGCTTGAAGAAACGGCAATGGCGCTTGATAAAATTTATCGTGATGGTAAGGCGCTTTATGTTGGTGTCTCGAATTATTTGGCTGAGGATACTGAAAAAATGTCGCAGCTTTTGGCAGACTTGAAAACGCCTTTTGTGATTCATCAGCCCAATTATAGCCTACTCAATCGTGAGATTGAAGCCGAACTTAAACCAACTTTGACTCAACTTGGTTTGGGTGCTATCGCTTTTTCACCTCTTGCTCAAGGTATTTTAACTGATCGTTATTTGACAAATGTACCCGAAGATTCGCGAGCGCATTCCTCTTCTCAATTTTTGACGGAAGAACGGGTGCAACAGGACATTGAAAAAGTTCGCAAACTTAACGAAATTGCCAAACGTCGTAATCAAACAATGGCTGAGATGGCGATTGCTTGGCTTCTGCGTGATGGTGTGATAACTTCTGTTCTCGTTGGTGCAAGTCGCTTGTCGCAGCTACAAGATAATGTCAAAGCGCTTGATAATATCGTCTTTTCAGCTGAGGAATTATCTGAAATTGAGATGATTTTGGAAAAATGAGATTTGACAATTATCAAATAAAACTATATACTTATCATATAGTGATAACGCTTTCAAAAAATAAAGGAAAGAAGTAAAGAAATGGCACTTTTAACAATTGACGTTGGTGGTACAACAATCAAATTTGCAAGTTTTGAAAACGGCAAACTTTCTAACAAAGGCGCAAAAAATACGCCAGAAACGCTAGAAGCATTTTACCAAATCATGGGAGAAATTAAGGCGGAAATAACAGCTCATGTTGCTGTGACAGGTGTTGCGATGAGCTGTCCAGGCGCTGTTAGTAAGGTAGACGGTGTCATTTATGGCGCTTCAGCCATTCCTTATATCCACAATTTCTCAATCAAAACAGCACTTGAAGGCATTTTTAAGTTGCCAGTTACCATGGAAAATGATGCCAATTGTGCAGCACTTGCTGAGGTTGCCTATGGTGCGGGAAAAGATTATAATGATTTGCTTTTCTTTGTTATCGGGACAGGTATCGGTGGTTCGGTGGTTCTCAACAAAAAAATTCGCCACGGTGCGCACCTCATGGGCGGGGAATTTGGCTTTATGCTCATGCAGGATTGCACGCTCTCGAACGATTCTAGCCCTGTTCGCATGGCAAAAGACTACAACGAGTTACACGGCACTGATTACGATGGTCAAGAAATTTTTGCCTTGGCGGAAAATGGTGACAAAGCTGCAGAAGTCGGCGTTGCTAGATTATTTGACAGTCTAGCACGCGCCATTTTCAATTTGCAATATGCCTTAGACCCTGAAATCGTTTTACTTGGTGGCGGTATTTCCCAAGCTGATTTTTTGATTCCCAAACTGCAAGCTGCTTTACAAGTCGTTTATGATAAAGTTGAAATTGCAACAATTATGCCGAAAATTGCCATTTGTCATTTTCAAAATGATGCTAATTTGATTGGTGCTGCTGCGGATTTTTTGGCTGAGAATTGATGTGATACTAAATAAAAGAGTTTTAAGTCAATTTAAAATAATGATAGAATATTTCTAAAAAGCTGATTCTAACAAGGTTGGAAACGCTTTTTTATTGTTTCAAAAATAATGTTTCTCCTATAAGAAAAACATTTTTCGTACATATATCTTGACAAGTGATAAAAAAGCCGTTATCATTAGTTGAAAGCCTTTAACATAGAAAGTGAAAGATTATGGTAACAGCAACAAAAACTGTTAAGAAAACAGTTGCTAAAAAGAAACCTGCAACAAAGAAGAAAACGACAAAAATCAAGAAAAATCTCGTTATCGTCGAGTCTCCTGCGAAAGCTAAGACGATTGAGAAATATTTGGGGCGCAATTATAAAGTTGTGGCGTCTGTCGGGCATATTCGTGATTTGAAAAAATCGACCATGTCTGTTGATATTGACAACAACTACGAACCGCAGTATATCAATATTCGTGGTAAAGGTCCTTTGATTAATTCACTTAAAAAAGAGGCGAAAAATGCCAAAGCTGTTTATCTGGCAAGTGACCCGGACCGTGAGGGAGAGGCGATTGCTTGGCATTTGGCACATATTTTGAACTTGGATGTGCAAGATAAAAACCGTGTGGTTTTTAATGAAATTACAAAAGATGCAGTCAAGGATGCGTTCAAAGAGCCGCGTTCGATTGATTTGGACTTGGTGGATGCGCAACAAGCGCGACGGATTCTTGATCGTTTGGTGGGGTATTCGATTTCACCGATTCTTTGGAAGAAAATCAAAAAAGGCTTGTCAGCTGGTCGTGTCCAATCAATTGCGCTAAAAATTATCATTGATCGTGAAAAGGAAATCAATGCTTTTATTCCTGAGGAATACTGGTCGATTGACGGCAATTTCAAAAAAGGGACGAAGAAGTTTGCGGGGAATTTTTATGGTTTAGACGGCAAGAAGAAAAAATTGCATAACAATGCGGATGTGCTTGAGGTCATGGCACGTCTAACGTCAAATGATTTCACGGTTGATAAGGTTGACAAGAAAGAGCGCCGTCGTAATGCGCCCTTGCCTTATACGACTTCTTCTTTGCAACAAGATTCTGCCAATAAAATCAATTTTCGAGCGCGTAAAACCATGTCTGTGGCGCAACAGTTGTATGAGGGGATTACGCTTGGACCAAACGGTCATCAAGGTTTGATTACTTATATGCGGACGGATTCGACACGCATTTCGCCTGTTGCTCAAGGTGCGGCAGCGGCTTTCATCACTGAAAAATATGGCGAAAAATATAGTAAACACGGTAGCAAGGTTAAAAATGTTGTGGGTGCTCAAGATGCCCATGAGGCCATTCGGCCGTCAAACGTTTTTAACACGCCTGAGAGCATTGCCAAATATCTCGATAAGGATCAGCTGAAACTCTACACGCTTATCTGGAATCGTTTTGTGGCGAGTCAGATGACACCCGCCGTTTTTGACACGGTTAAGGTCAATCTGTCGCAAAATGGTGTCATGTTTACGGCAAATGGGTCGCAAGTTAAATTTGACGGTTATATGGCAGTTTACAATGATTCTGATAAGAATAAAATGTTACCAGAGATGTCGGTGGGCGATATTGTCAAGAAAGATACGATTAAGCCTGAGCAACATTTCACGCAACCGCCCGCTCGTTTTAGTGAGGCAACGCTGATTAAAACGCTTGAAGAAATCGGTGTCGGTCGTCCGTCGACTTATGCGCCGACTTTGGAGACGATTCAGCGCCGTTACTATGTTAAGCTTGCAGCTAAGCGCTTTGAGCCGACTGAGCTTGGCGAGATTGTCAATAATATGGTGGTCGAGTTCTTCCCAAATATCGTCAATACTGAATTTACCGTTGATATGGAGCATTCGCTCGATGATGTTGAGGACGGTTCGCGCAAATGGGTGCAGGTCGTTGACGAATTTTATAAACCTTTTGCCGTAGAACTTGAGAAAGCTGAAACAGAAATTGAGAAAATTCAGATAAAAGATGAGCCAGCTGGCTTTGATTGTGATATTTGTGGCAATCCCATGGTTATCAAATTAGGAAAATATGGCAAATTCTACGCTTGTAGCAATTTTCCCGACTGTCGCAATACCAAAGCCATTGTCAAAGAAATTGGCGTGATTTGCCCGACTTGTCATGAGGGGCAAGTCATTGAGCGCAAATCTAAGCGCAATCGTATTTTTTATGGCTGCGCTCGCTATCCCGACTGTGACTTTACCTCTTGGGACAAGCCGATTGGGCGCGATTGTCCAAAATGCGGGCAGTTCTTGGTTGAGAAAAAAGTTCGCGGTGGTGGTAAACAGGTGGTTTGTAGCGCTGGGGATTATGAGGAAGAGAAAGTTAAGTGAGTTTTTTGATTATTTTGTTCTACTTTACATCTCTATGATATAAGAATAATAAAATCGTTTTGACAACTTATACTCGTTTAACTATAAAAAGATTACGAAACTTTTGAACTTTTTTTCGTCAATTCTAGGCGACAAGGCGAAGGCGTACAGATGTACGGTGAGACTTGTCAACGACGAAGTGACGGAAAAAAGTCGAAAGTGTTAGCTTTTTATAGTTAAATGAGTATAATGTTAAGACGATTTTTATAATAGACTTCTCCCGAAATTAAATTTCGAAATTGATAATACCACAAATTAAGGACGCCCGAAGTAAGTGCCTCTTTCTTCGATTACGATATTTCTGAGCCATACACTTAAAGGTTTTGATTTT
>NZ_BLLI01000091.1 GCF_011170085.1 Pseudolactococcus hodotermopsidis
TATTACCGTGTACAAAGGCTTGTTTCCCTTTTTCTTGATAAGCTTTGAGGAGGCGATTGACCTGTCTAAGAGACAGACCAAGCTCGACATTAGCACGTTGTTTCTTTTTCTTACCATCGTGTACTAATTTGATAACACGATACTTTTTCAATTCATTCACAGTGAGTAATATCCTTTTCATAAGTATTAGTTTAACATTTGGGACATTTTATGTTTCGACCTACTTAAGACATTATCACTTTCGAATGATATAAGATCAAAATAATTAACCCAAAGCACTTGAAAAATCAATTGTTTTTGGTATAATTAAATGGTGCGTAATGGACGCATACAAACGCTAATCCGCTGGGGCATGCGCGAAATGTGCGAATACTGCGGTAAGTTCTAAGATTAGTAGAAGAGGAGAATAAAAAATGAATCCATTAATCGAAGCTATCAACGAAGCGCAACTTCGGAGTGACATCCCTGATTTCCGTCCTGGTGATACTGTGCGTGTTCATGCTAAGGTTGTCGAAGGTACTAAAGAACGTATTCAGATTTTTGAAGGTGTCGTTATTGCCCGTAAAGGTCAAGGCATCTCAGAAACTTACACTGTTCGTAAAATTTCACATGGTTATGGCGTTGAGCGTATCTTCCCGATTCACACACCTCGTGTTGAAAAAATCGAAGTTCTCCGCTATGGTAAAGTTCGTCGTGCGAAACTTTACTACTTGCGTGCACTTCAAGGTAAGGCTGCGCGTATTAAAGAAATTCGTCGTTAAGATGATGATGTTGAACCCTTATTTTATAAGGGTTTTTCTTTTGTTTAAATGAGAGACTATCCGAAAAAAGAGGGGAGTTTTCAGATTTAAGAAAAATTTAAGATTTACTTAATAGTTGACTTAAGAATTGCATGGTATGATAACTATATCAAAAAGAAAATAAAGGAAGAAATCATGACAGAAACAGTTTTAACACTTAAAAATGTAACCAAGAAATTTGGTAGCCAACTTGCACTTGACAATGTCTCACTTGACGTTAAAAAAGGCGATATTTACGGTCTTATCGGGCGAAATGGTTCTGGGAAAACGACGATTATGAAAATCATCACTGATTTGTCCCAAGCAACATCGGGTAGTGTGACTTTGCTTGGTGCTAGCAAAAATACGGCGCAATATGTTCAAAGTCTTGGTCGAATTGGTGCTGTTATCGAATCACCAGCGGCTTACAATAAGTTGACTGCCTACCAAAATATGAAAGTTATCTGCCTGCAACGTGGCATTCACGATTATTCACTCATTGACGACATGCTCCAGTTTGTCAATCTGGCAGATACAGGCAAGAAGAAATTTAAGCAGTTCTCGCTCGGGATGAAACAGCGTCTCGGCATTGCTATGGCGCTTATTGGTCAGCCTGATTTTCTGATTTTGGATGAGCCGATTAACGGACTTGATCCTTTTGCGATTATCGAGTTTCGTGAGCTGATTCAAAAAATCAATCGCGAGCGCAATACGACGATTCTCATCTCTAGCCACATCTTGACTGAGCTTTACCAAGTCTCGACTTGCTTTGGTTTCATTCATAATGGCAAAATGGTGCAAGAAATTTCTAAAGACGATTTCGATGCTTTGGTCGTTGACTCCATTTTGCTCAATGTTGATAATGCTGAATTGGCAACAGTGATTTTACGTGAAAATTTTGAGGCGACTTTCCAAGTGACCAGTGACCACGATATTAAAATAACAAATACAACATTGACAGTCGCCGAAGTCAATAAAGTTTTGGCACAAAACGCAATTGGTATCAACTCAATTGGTAAACAAGAAAATACGCTTGAAGACTACTATACCAATCTCGTCAAAGAAATCGAAGGAGAGTAAAATGTTAAATTTAATCAAATCAGACTTTTATAGGCTCATGCGCTCGAAAGGATTTTATATCACAGTAATCGTCGAAATTCTCATCACGCTAGCTTTCTTTTACTTGCTGACAGCTGATATAAGCTCATCAGGAACAGTGAAAATTGAGCAAACAAGTGGGGGGCTTATCCAAAGTTTAAAAGGAACCATGTCAGGCATGGGCAGTGCAACAACTCAGATCAGTTATTTTGCGATTAGTCTTTTTGTCATCCTCGTTGGTCATGAATTTTCAATGCAGACTTTTAAAAATAGCTTGACATCTGGGATTAGCAAAACAAGTTTTGTCTTGGGCAAATATGTGACAACACTTTTGGCTTTCATGTTAATTGCTGCTACCATGTTTGTGACTTATTTTCTAGCTGGCATGATGAAGTTTGGTTCTGGTGATACGAACATTCCTAAACTGCTAGGGGAGATGGTCTTTATGACTATCGGAAATGGTCTTATTTTGAGTATTCTCTTTGCGATTGCCATGCTTATCTTAGTTGTGACACATAGTAGTGTTGCAGCGATTGCTTTTGCGATTATCTATCCAGCGGTTATCCCAACAGTGCTTTTTGTTGTCAAGGTTGACGTTTTGAAATACCTGTCATTTCTATCTTATGGTTGGCAGCTAGATGAGTTGAGCAAGGATAGTTTGCCTTATCTCATTATCGGTCTTGTAGTCATTGTTGTCTCGCTTGTTTCTAGCAGTCTTATTTTGAAGAAGAAAGTTGGTTAGGATGATTAAATTAATTAAAGCGGATTTGTATCGTTTGGTTCGCTCAACTGGCTTTTATATCACGCTTTTGGCGATTGCTCTTGTCAATGGTGGGATTACTTATTTGCTAACGTCTGATTTCAATGAGGGTGCTAATACAAGTTTTCATGAGCTTGTATCAGAAGAACAAGGTGGCTATACAACTATAATTATTTATTTTGCAGTGAGTTTGTTTGTTATCATTTTTGGGCATGAATTTTCGCAGCTGACTTATAAAAATAGCTTGATTTCAGGGGCTTCCAAGCTTGAGTTTATTCTTTCAAAATACGTCACGATTTTGCTGGCGTTTATGATGCTAACTTATTTATGCTTTTTCTCGACAGTTGTTGTTGCTTTTGTTCGTTTTGGTGCTGCTGATATGAACTTGTTTGTGATGATTGGCAATTTGCTTGCTGTTGGTTTTGGTGTTGCTGTGATTGTGAGTATCATCTTTAGTCTTGCTATGCTGCTGTTGATTGTGACAGGAAGTACAGTTGTTGCTATTTCATTTGCTATTTTATATCATATTGTGATTGTAATCGTACAGTTGTTATTGCATTGGCAATTTTTGACTTATCTTTCTTTCTTAGATTTTGGTAATTTATTAGATGCGCCACTGACATTTAATATCGCTGCGCCTTATGTTGCTATCACATTTGTTGTGATTAGTCTGTCGCTTGTTTTTAGCACCATTGCTATAAAGAAAAAAGAATTATAAGGGTCACAAATAAAATAAAATCAGCTTGTTTGCCAAAAACAGCTGATTTTTTGATATGATAGTAGAGACATAAATTAAAAAGGAGTTATAAATGACAGTGACATTTGAAGAAGTTAAAAGTAATCAGGCAGTTAGTCAATTATTTGAGTTGATTCAAGTTATTTGGCCAGAAGTTTTCACGTCAATTATTGGCGAGGCACAAGTTGCTTATATGCTTGAAAACTATCAGTCAATTACGAAAATTAAGACTGAAATTGCAGCGGGTGTCAGATATTATTTTATCGCATTAGACGGTAAGACTGTCGGTTATGCGGCGTATGCGTGTCAAGAAAATCAGTTTTTTATCAGCAAGATTTATCTTTTGTCAGATTTTCGTGGAAAAGGCATTTCTCGGCAAGTTTTTGAGTGGTTTGAGAAAATTGCGCGTGAACATGAAAAACCAAAGCTCCATTTACATGTTAATCGTGATAATCATCAAGCGATTGCTGTTTATCAGCATTTTGGGTTTGAAATTGTCAAAGAAGTTGTGACGCAGATTGAAGCTATTTTGATGCCAGATTATTGGATGGAGAAAGTGTTGTGAGATACTCAATTCACTATAAAACCAAAATACTTTTGACTAGATTCGTCACTTCGTCGTTTGGCTGATGGCAACTAACGTTGTCTCTATTTGGTTAATTGAAAGCAGTGCTTTGCACTTTAGCGCTTAGATAAGTAGCTTGTGTAGCAACGTTGGATGCTTTAGTGGTATACCACTTAGCCGTTGGCTAGAATTGGTAAATCTTGCTCAAAAGTTGCGTTTCGATTTTATAGCGAATCAAGTATAAATCACACATTCCCCCAATTTTTAAGATAAAATACGGCCAATTGTGTCCGATCGCGTAAGGCGAGTTTATCTAAAATAGCACTCAAATAATTCCGAATCGTACCTTCGCTGAGGAACATTTTTTCGGCGATTTCCTTGTTGCTCAGCCCTTTGGCAACGAGCGCTGTCAGAGCGATTTCTTTATCACTTAATCGGTCATGTGTGAGAGTACTTGGCTTTTTTTCATTGTCTTGCAATAAGTTTGGAATTTTTGAGATGATTTCCGTTCCAAAAACGCTTTGACCAGTCATCACGGCAGTTAGCGCAGGGACAATACTACTGTAATCTTGCTTGATAAGATAGCCTTTCACACCGTATTTTAAGGCTTTGAGGATATAATCATCGTCTGAAAAAGTTGTTAATAAGAGAATTTTTGCCTCTGGATATTGCGCCAAAATCGTTTTGGCAGCGGTAAGTCCGCTGACTTTTTTCATCTGAATATCCATAAGCAAAATATCTGGTTTGAGTTGCTCAAATAAGTGAATTGCCTCACTTCCGTCATGCCCAAGTCCAGCGATGTCAATCTTTTTTGCCTCTAAAATCATCTTTAAACTCGCTGTGATTAGCGGATCGTCATCTATAATCAGTACTTTCATTTTTCAACTCCATATTTTTGGGGACTTTGATAAGAATTTTAAAGCCATTTTGTCTGTAAATCGTCAGTTTACCTTGCAGATTTTTAATTCGCTCGGTCATGTTAAGTAAACCGATACCGTTTGTTTCAGTACTTGTTTGGGTGCTGCGACCATTGTCAGCAATCGTCAGCTGATACAGATCACTCATCTCCAAAAGCTCAAGCGTCACTTGCGTGGCGTTGCTATGTTTCATAACATTGTTCAGCGCCTCCTTGATAATTGCGATGAAATTGTACTTAATCGCACTCGGGACAGCATTTGGCAGCGCATAAGAAAGGCTCACTTGACAAAAATTGAAAGTCGCCAAAATCTCGTTGAGCGTCCTCTCCAGATCAACCGCATCATCATGCAAATCATGCACACTAGCCCGAATGCTGCTCATCGCCTCGTTGAGCGTTTCGTCCAAATGGTTAATGGGCTCACGCAACGGCGCTGTTTGATTAATCGTTTTTAACGCACCTGTCAGCAAAATCGAGCGAGAGAGCAGATGACCAACATTATCATGAATTTCGCGCGCAATCCGATTACGTTCTTTCAAAGTCGCAGCATAGATTTCATAATCTTGTTTTTCACGCAAGGTACGATTTTTATCTTGGAGCAAAAGGGTTAATTCAGCACTATCATCACGTGTTTTCTGTAAAATATTTTCTAGCTCCGACCATTTTGCCGTCTTATCAGCCATATAAATCGCTAATAAACACCCAAAAAGGAGGAGAAAAATCGTCGGGACATTGGAAATGACTTGGCGTTCAAAGACTTGATAGGCAAGGATGCCAAAAGCTAATAAGCCGATTTGAAAATTTTTAGGCGCTCTGATACTATAAAAAATGTTGGGTAAAAATAAGAGGCAAATAGGTAAAAATAAGGCTACGACAAGAAAAAAATAAGAAAATAGCAGTTGTAAGCGTAAATTTGCAACATATTCCAAAAGGCAGACATAGATTAGCGCAAGGAGAAAAGCGATAACAAGTTGTGTGTCTATCTTAACAGTACAAGCCAAAATCATGCTATAACTTAAAAGCATGGCTTGGTCAATCACTCTGCGCATGGGTTACCTCCTTATTTGAACTTCAAGCTAACTTTCTAGGAAAATAGACGATTTGTCCGCACGAGCTATGCTCGCTTACGGAAAAACACTAATTTTCTACGAAAGTTTGCGCCTTGGGCGCACCGCTTTTTAGTATCATGCTTTTATTTGAACTTCAAGCTAACTTTCTAGGAAAATAGACGTTTTGTCCGCACGAGCTATGCTCGCTTACGGCAAA
>NZ_BLLI01000092.1 GCF_011170085.1 Pseudolactococcus hodotermopsidis
GCTCATCAATTAGATTGTCGCTATTGCCATCATGCCATGTATTATCAGGAATATCAACCCACATATAGTCAGACTCACTGTCCGCATGAGAATCGCTATCCTCAGTGGAATCACTATCTTCGGCTGAGTCTGAATCTTCAGTGGAATCGCTATCCTCGGTTGAATCACTATCTTCAGCAGAATCGGAATCTTCACTGGAATCACTATCCTCGGTTGAATCTGAGTCTTCTTGAGAATCACTATCTTCTTGGGAGTCTGAATCAACTTCAGAATCACTATCTTCCTCGGAATCGGAATCAGCTTCAGAATCACTATCTTCTACTGAATCAGAATCAGCTTCAGAATCACTATCTTCTTCGGAATCAGAATCAGCTTCAGAATCACTATCTTCTTCGGAATCAGAGTCAACTTCAGAATCACTATCTTCTACTGAATCTGAATCAGCTTCAGAATCACTATCTTCTACTGAATCGGAATCAGCTTCAGAATCACTATCTTCTACTGAATCTGAATCAGCTTCAGAATCACTATCTTCTACTGAGTCAGAATCAGCTTCAGAATCACTATCTTCTACTGAATCTGAATCAGCTTCAGAATCACTATCTTCTACTGAATCGGAATCAGCTTCAGAATCACTATCTTCTACTGAATCGGAATCAGCTTCAGAATCACTATCTTCTACTGAATCGGAATCAGCTTCAGAATCACTATCTTCTACTGAATCTGAATCAGCTTCAGAATCACTCAACTCGTCTGAACCTGAATCGGCTTCGGAATCACTGGCATCATCTGAGGCATGTTGCACGTCATGAACAGAATCAGAATCGGCTTCAGAATCGCTATCTTCTACGGAGTCGCTATCAACTTCGGAATCACTATCCTCGGCAGAGTCTGAATCTTCAACTGAATCGCTGTCTTCTGTGGAGTCTGAATCCTCTACTGAATCACTGTCTTCCACGGAGTCGCTATCCTCGACGGAGTCGCTATCCTCGGTCGAGTCAGAATCCTCTACTGAATCGCTGTCTTCCACGGAGTCACTATCTTCTTCAGAATCGCTGTCCTCGGTCGAATCGGAATCCTCTACTGAATCACTATCTTCCACGGAGTCGCTATTCTCTTCGGAATCACTATCCTCTTGCGAATCACTGTCTTCTTCGGAATCGCTATCCTCTTCGGAGTCACTGTCTTCTTCAGAATCTGAATCTTCCTCTGAATCACTATCTTCCTCTGAATCACTATCCTCTGTCGAATCGGAATCTTCGGTCGAATCACTGTCTTCGGTTGATTCATTTAAAGAATTATAAGTCGAATTTGAATCAATTTCTGAATCGGAATCTTTTTCTGAATCAGAATCCTCGGCAGAATCAGAGTCTTCCTGTGAATCGCTATCTTCCGTGGAATCGGAATCTTCAACTGAATCGCTGTCTTCTTGTGAGTCGCTATCTTCGGTCGAATCACTATCCTCAACTGAATCGCTATCTTCGACAGAATCGCTATCTTCAGCGGAATCGCTATCCTCAACCGAATCGCTATCTTCGTAAGAATCGCTGTCTTCTTGAGAATCACTGTCTTCTTGTGAGTCACTATCTTCTTCCGAGTCGCTATCTTCTTCCGAGTCGCTGTCTTCTTCGGAATCACTATCTTCTTCAGAATCGCTATCCTCTTCAGAATCACTGTCCTCAGTCGAATCGGAATCTTCAGTGGAATCGCTATTCTCCTCAGATTCATGTAAATAGCGGTATTCTGAATTTGAATCAGCTTCGGAATCGGAATCTTTTTCTGAATCAGAATCCTCGGCAGAGTCAGAGTCTTCTTGAGAATCGCTATCTTCGGCTGAATCAGAATCTTCAACAGAATCCGAGTCCTCTTGCGAGTCACTATCCTCTACGGAGTCCGAATCTTCATGTGAATCGCTATCTTCTTGAGAATCACTATCCTCCTCCGAATCACTATCTTCCTCCGAATCACTATCTTCGGTCGAATCAGAATCTTCAGTGGAATCGCTATCTTCCTCAGATTCATGTAAATAGCGGTATTCAGAATTTGAATCAGCTTCTGAATCGGAATCTTTTTCCGAATCAGAATCTTCTGCTGAATCGGAGTCTTCTTGGGAGTCGCTATCTTCGGTCGAATCGCTATCCTCTGCTGAATCTGAATCCTCTTGCGAGTCACTGTCTTCTGCTGAATCGGAATCAGCTTCAGAATCACTATCTTCAGCGGAATCACTATCTTCCTCAGAATCGCTATCTTCCTCGGAATCACTATCCTCGGTCGAATCTGAATCTTCTGTCGAATCACTCACTTCATCAGAATGATGGGCTAACTTATAATTGGAATCTGAGTCAGCTTCAGAGTCTGAATCTTCCGCTGAATCGCTATCTTCCTCGGAATCGCTATCCTCTGCAGAATCGCTGTCTTCTTCCGAATCGCTGTCTTCTTCCGAATCGCTATCTTCCTCGGAATCGCTGTCTTCTTCCGAATCTGAATCTTCATCCGAGTCAGAATCTTCATCTGAATCTGAAAGCTCGTGAGATTCTATATCATGTTCATATTTAACCTCGCCCTTACCTTGGACGACCTTATCTCCGCCCTCGGAAGGTTTAGGTTTCTCTGACAAATCAACTGCCATTGTTTCAGAAGCTCCAGGAATCCAACCCACTTCGCCAGTTCTCGGCACGGTATCCAATGTTACAACACCTGTGTAACGATCAACCACTGCCAAATCATCAGCAGTCGTACTCGTATCATCAATCTTCTCATAAAGTGTTCTCTCAGGATGTTGATTGACATCACCATTTACAGCAAACTTTGCCAGATAAGCGTCAAGCGCTGCTTGATTATTTAAAACATCTGTCGGAATCGCAATCTCTTTGCCTGTTACTTTATCTTTATACCATGTGCGTGTGACTGTTACAGGAATATTATCGGTGGCTCTAGTGATAAAGTTACCGTTTTCATCAGCATAATTGTGATCAACAGTGAAATTAACGATATAAGTATCAACTACTTCCTCGGTATCGTGGACTAACTGAATTATATACTCATCGCTCCCATCAAATACTGCTCTATCATTGAAAGTCGTAGACTTCACAACATAGCCTTCAGCCTCGTAAGTAGCAATTCGACTAGCAATATCATAGTCAGGCGAAGCGATAATACTAGTGCCTTCTTGACCACTTACAGGCTTTTTATCAACTAAAGTAAGACCTGTTGACGCATCAATAATGGTAAATGTTGCCGTTTGGATATTGGCTTCAACCACAATCTCAAGTGTTTGAACAACTGAATCTGCCGTTTCCTTACCACTCGCATCAATATTTGGTGTCGCATCATATTTGAAAATCTTAGCTGCTTCTGTATCGCCTAGCTTGTAACCTGAAGGAATCGAGATACCCGCCTCAGTTACTAACTCACGATGCGTTTTAGTCAGACCTGAAGTTCCCGCAATTTTAGTCGTTGTTGTGCCTGCAATCTGTTTACCAGCCGCATCAACCAACTTAACAATAACTTCTTGTTTTACTGGTGTAACGTAGAATGTTGTAACAGGTGTATTTGCTGGTAAAACTTCCGTTGTTGTTGGCTGTGTTTTACTAGTATCTAGCTTGTAACCCTCAGGCATATTAGTTACCGTATAATAAGCATTTGCCCAATTGATAACATTACCAACATTGGCTGGAACAAGGTGGTCAGGTGTCTCTTGTTCAGAAGTTGTAACAGATGACACATCAACGACATCTCCCGTAACAGAGTTGACATACTTGTATTGAACATCAGCAGAAACACCATAACAATAAATTTTATAGTGCGTTTCATCGCCCTCAATTGGCGCAATGGCAACGTTTGCTTGCCCAAGTTCATTACCATCATCAACGGTATTTGTCATATCGCCGCCACTTTGCTTGTCTTGTGCAGCAATAGCAGGAACTTGACTACCAAGCGCCCATTTGTAGTTAGCTGGCATTTTTTCTTCGACCAATGTTCTAGTCGCTAAGTCCAACTCTTTACCAATGTAGTATGAGTTCGTATCAATCTCAACTAACTCAGAACCTGGAATCCGTTTGCCACTGTAATCAACATATTCAACCGTAATTTTACCTGGGTCAATTCTTGTTGTGTTGATTTCAGCACAGGCGGTGTTTCTCGGCATGTTAGTAGAAAATACATTTTTTACCGCCTCGGCTTGTTCAGATGTTGCAAATTGATTTGGTGCTAAAACATAACTAGATAATGCTGAGTTTTCAGAAACAACAATTTGCTTAAACTTAGCAGTTGCTAATGGTGTTGTGCCACCACCATCAGCAGTATTTTGGGCTTCGCCATTATACATACTAATGTTCATATTGTTCATCTCAACGGCACTATAATTACCACGAATGTATAAAGAATTATCACTACGACGAACATCACTAGTGTTCGTATTTGCAATATTAAGGTTATCTACATTTCGGAAAGTAACTTTTTTTGTATTTGTAGCGCTACCGCCTTGCAAATAAATCATACCATAGTTATCATTCCCACGCATAGTTATCGAACTTTGCGCATTGAATTCTACTGTAAATTTAGATTGATTTATTGTTGAACGGATAAAGGGAGCAGACGTTTGGCGACTATCAAGTTCCAATCTCTCGCCAAATCTCGCCAGACGTCCTGTTGCTGATAGAGCACCCTCAAATTCTCCTCTATGGTAGTCATACATCTGAGCGTTGTAAGCATATTCATAGTCATCATTTAAGAAATAGTCTGACCCTCGCATTGATATTTTAACATCATCACCAGCAAAAATTGCATTCCATGCTCCTGAAAATACTGGATAACTTAGAGTGACCGGGCTATATTGATTAAGCGTTGCACCATCTCCGATAAGTGCCGCATGACTCTTACCTGTGTCGGTAGCAATAGTCTTACGACCAATACTACCACCACGGTCAGTTGCTCCAAACATAATAAGTGAGTTAAAAGTACCACCACTTGTTTTTCGCATATTAAAAGTAGAGCCATTTGAAATCACAAACTCACCAACACGCAATGCCTGTGATGTTGTGACAACTGTACTAACACCCGAAAAAGTTACTCTAGTCTGGTCGGCATTTGTCAAACGCGCCATATAACTGTTGTCAACTCTCGAATCATTGGAATCAATGGAGGTACCGTCAGCATTAGTTACTTCTAAATTATCAATATTAATCGCCCAAGTTCCCATTGCTTGAGGCGAAACGAATGTAATTGCTCCAGTAGAACCTCTATTTACTTCACTTTGTGTAAAACTATTATCTTGAATCTGATGTTGATCTGTTTTTTGGGAAAGTTTGATGTTAGTAAGTGTCAATTCTGGCGCAACAGTTCCAGCTACTGGAACACCCAATTTAAGAGACAACCCCATACCTAAGTCAAGAACATTACCATTCCCCTCAATCGTCAAATTGGTCGCAGCAGTCCGTGTTTTCAGAACAACGGCATCAGTTTCTAACTGATTTTGTGCACTTGTTGACGTTTTCCCTGAATGAATATCTTGTGTCAACTCAATGAAAGTGATTTTAGGATCATCATAAGCTGTTTTGAAACTTGACCAGTCAGCAACAGCTGCATACGTACCTGCTGCCATTGCTTGTGCTCTATCTGATGCTTTATTGACAACAGCATCTGGTGTCGGTACATCAACTGACGTTGAAGACACGTATGGGTCGTCAAGCGCGTTCTCAAAATCACTGCGCAGACTGTCATCGGCACTTGCAACTTTCAAAGTTTCTTTGACTGTAATAGCTGGATCAACACGCAAAAGCGGTGTCGGTGTGTCAACACTTTTTTCTCCATCAGCTTTTTGACTAGCAACAATCGCCTTATCATTTTCATCCGCAGATGAAATCAGGGCATTACCCGCAATAGCACCGCCTGCAATAGCAGCTAAAGTTGAGGCAGCGTAAAGCCATTTTTTACCACTCTTCCAAGACCGAT
>NZ_BLLI01000093.1 GCF_011170085.1 Pseudolactococcus hodotermopsidis
TAATATCCTTTTCATAAGTCTTAGTTTAACATTTGGGACATTTTATGTTTCGACCTACTTAGGACATTATCACTTTCGAATGATAAAAGTAAAAAAAAGCAAAAAAAGTTGTTGACAGTCAAAAAAATTTTTGATAAGATAATAAAGTACTAAATTTGCAACACGAACTTTCATAAATAAAAAAAATTATTTAAGAAAAAAGTGTTGACAGGAGTAAAAACTTCTGGTAGACTAGAGTAGTTGTCTCTTGAGGCGACAAATAGACCTTTGAAAACTGAATAAAACAGAAACGAACCAAGTACAGCAGTTGTTTAGCGATAAGCAACAGAACTGTCAATTCGACAATAAATCGTTAAGAAATTAACGGACAAAAAAGCAAGCCGATGTTTTAGTAATAGAACATCATTAATGAGAGTTTGATCCTGGCTCAGGACGAACGCTGGCGGCGTGCCTAATACATGCAAGTTGAACGGAAGATTTAAGTAAAGAGTTTACTCTTCATTAAATCTTTAGTAGCGAACGGGTGAGTAACGCGTGGGTAACCTGCCTTATGGAGGGGGATAACTATTGGAAACGATAGCTAATACCGCATAAGAATGTAAGTCACATGTCTAACATTTGAAAGTAGCAATTGCTACACCAAAAGATGGACCCGCGTTGTATTAGCTAGTTGGTAGTGTAGAGGACTACCAAGGCGATGATACATAGCCGACCTGAGAGGGTGAACGGCCACACTGGGACTGAGACACGGCCCAGACTCCTACGGGAGGCAGCAGTAGGGAATCTTCGGCAATGGACGCAAGTCTGACCGAGCAACGCCGCGTGAGTGAAGAAGGTTTTCGGATCGTAAAACTCTGTTGTTAGAGAAGAACGTTAGTGAGAGTGGAAAGTTCACTAAGTGACGGTATCTAACCAGAAAGGGACGGCTAACTACGTGCCAGCAGCCGCGGTAATACGTAGGTCCCAAGCGTTGTCCGGATTTATTGGGCGTAAAGCGAGCGCAGGTGGTTTCATAAGTCAGATGTAAAAGGCAGTGGCTCAACCATTGTATGCATTTGAAACTGTGAGACTTGAGTGCAGTAGAGGAGAGTGGAATTCCATGTGTAGCGGTGAAATGCGTAGATATATGGAGGAACACCGGAGGCGAAAGCGGCTCTCTGGACTGTAACTGACACTGAGGCTCGAAAGCGTGGGTAGCAAACAGGATTAGATACCCTGGTAGTCCACGCAGTAAACGATGAGTGCTAGTTGTTTGGGGCTATCCAGCCCTAAGTGACGCAGCAAACGCATTAAGCACTCCGCCTGGGGAGTACGACCGCAAGGTTGAAACTCAAAGGAATTGACGGGGGCCCGCACAAGCGGTGGAGCATGTGGTTTAATTCGAAGCAACGCGAAGAACCTTACCAGGTCTTGACATCCCTATGACCGTCCTAGAGATAGGATTTCCCTTCGGGGCAGAGGAGACAGGTGGTGCATGGTTGTCGTCAGCTCGTGTCGTGAGATGTTGGGTTAAGTCCCGCAACGAGCGCAACCCTTATTGTTAGTTGCCATCATTTAGTTGGGCACTCTAGCGAGACTGCCGGTAATAAACCGGAGGAAGGTGGGGATGACGTCAAATCATCATGCCCCTTATGACCTGGGCTACACACGTGCTACAATGGTTGGTACAACGAGTCGCAAGCTGGTGACAGCAAGCTAATCTCTTAAAGCCAATCTCAGTTCGGATTGTAGGCTGCAACTCGCCTACATGAAGTCGGAATCGCTAGTAATCGCGGATCAGCACGCCGCGGTGAATACGTTCCCGGGCCTTGTACACACCGCCCGTCACACCACGAGAGTTTGTAATACCCAAAGCCGGTGGGCTAACCTTTAGGAGGCAGCCGTCTAAGGTAGGATAGATGATTGGGGTGAAGTCGTAACAAGGTAGCCGTAGGAGAACCTGCGGCTGGATCACCTCCTTTCTAAGGAAAAATGATTGCTTAGGCAATTCATGGATAAGTGTGCTTAGGTAGTTTCTGTTTTATTTAGTTTTGAGAGGTTTATGATTTAGACAAGAGTTGAAGTTTGTCTTTTGTAAACTAGAGATAAACAGGGGGCCTTAGCTCAGCTGGGAGAGCGCCTGCTTTGCACGCAGGAGGTCAGCGGTTCGATCCCGCTAGGCTCCATTAAGATACTGAAGTTCAGTTATCTTAATGTCAACGAAGACGTAAAAATAGGATTTGATCATTGAAAACTGAATAACAATTTCTAATAATAACAAGAAATAAACCGAGTAAGAGTTTCTTAAATGAAAACTTGCTAAAATGAAAGATTTCAAGCGACGTTATTAACATTTGAGTAGTGAAGATTAGCCGTTTATTTACTTTGAACGAAGTTCAAAGGGGTTAATTGAACAGTGAAAAAGTTAAGTGGCTTGAAACTGGACAAAAAAAGCGTGAGTATGAGAATACTCAATACTTATTACCACGATACTTAAATGTATCAATTTAAAGGTTAAGTTAATAAGGGCGCACGGTGGATGCCTTGGCACTAGAAGGCGACGAAGGACGTGACTAACTACGAAATTCTGCGGGGAGCTGTAAGTAAGCGATGATCCGCAGGTATCCGAATGGGGGAACCCAGTAGCTAATGGCTACTATCATTTGTGTGAATACATAGCACTTATGAGGCAAGACGTTGTGAACTGAAACATCTAAGTAGCAACAGGAAGAGAAAGCAAATGCGATTTCCTAAGTAGCGGCGAGCGAAACGGAATAAGGGCAAACCAATAGATTTATCTATTGGGGTTGTAGGACTGCAATGTGGCCTTATATTTTATAGGAGAATTACCTGGGAAGGTAAGCTAAAGAGAGTAATAGCCTCGTATCCGAAATGAAATATATACCTAGCAGTATCCTGAGTACGGCGAGACACGCGAAATCTCGTCGGAATCTGGGAGGACCATCTCCCAACCCTAAATACTCTCTAGTGACCGATAGTGAACAAGTACCGTGAGGGAAAGGTGAAAAGAACCCCGGGAGGGGAGTGAAATAGCACCTGAAACCGTGTGCCTACAACAAGTTCGAGCCCGTTAATGGGTGAGAGCGTGCCTTTTGTAGAATGAACCGGCGAGTTAAGTTATGATGCGAGGTTAAGCTGAAGAGGCGGAGCCGTAGCGAAAGCGAGTCTTAATAGGGCGTTATAGTATCATGATTTAGACCCGAAACCATGTGACCTATCCATGAGCAGGGTGAAGGTGCGGTAAGACGCACTGGAGGCCCGAACCAGGACACGTTGAAAAGTGTTTGGATGACTTGTGGATAGCGGAGAAATTCCAAACGAACTTGGAGATAGCTGGTTCTCTCCGAAATAGCTTTAGGGCTAGCGTCCAACTAGAATGTCATGGAGGTAGAGCACTGTTTGGGTGAGGGGTCCATCTCGGATTACCAATCTCAGATAAACTCCGAATGCCATAGACATGCGTTGGGCAGTCAGACTGTGAGTGCTAAGATCCATAGTCGAAAGGGAAACAGCCCAGACCATCAGCTAAGGTCCCCAAATATATGTTAAGTGGAAAAGGATGTGGGATTGCACAGACAACTAGGATGTTAGCTCAGAAGCAGCTACCATTTAAAGAGTGCGTAATAGCTCACTAGTCGAGTGATCCTGCGCCGAAAATGTACCGGGGCTCAAACATATTACCGAAGCTATGGAATTAAATTTATTTAATTGGTAGGAGAGCGTTCTATACAGCGACGAAGGTATACCGTGAGGAGTGCTGGAGCGTATAGAAGTGAGAATGCCGGTATGAGTAGCGCAAGACAGGTGAGAATCCTGTCCACCGTAAGACTAAGGTTTCCAGGGGAAGGCTCGTCCGCCCTGGGTTAGTCGGGACCTAAGGAGAGGCCGAATGGCGTATCCGATGGACAACAGGTTGATATTCCTGTACTAGGTTATATAGTGATTGGAGGGACGCAGTAGGCTAAGATGTGCCAGTTAATGGATTCTGGTCTAAGCAGTGAGGTTTTCCGTGAGTCAAATGCTTACGGATATTAAGATTGAGCTGTGATGGGGAAGTGCTTAATTGCACGAAGTATCTGATGTCACACTGCCAAGAAAATCTTCTAGCGTTTAATTATAACCTACCCGTACCGCAAACCGACACAGGTAGTCGAGGCGAGTAGCCTCAGGTGAGCGAGCGAACTCTCGTTAAGGAACTCGGCAAAATGACCCCGTAACTTCGGGAGAAGGGGTGCTCTACGTGAGTAGAGCCGCAGTGAATAGGCCCAAGCGACTGTTTATCAAAAACACAGCTCTCTGCTAAATCGTAAGATGATGTATAGGGGGTGACGCCTGCCCGGTGCTGGAAGGTTAAGAGGAGTGCTTAGCGCAAGCGAAGGTATGAATTGAAGCCCCAGTAAACGGCGGCCGTAACTATAACGGTCCTAAGGTAGCGAAATTCCTTGTCGGGTAAGTTCCGACCCGCACGAAAGGCGTAACGATTTGGGCACTGTCTCAACGAGAGACTCGGTGAAATTTTAGTACCTGTGAAGATGCAGGTTACCCGCGACAGGACGGAAAGACCCCATGGAGCTTTACTGCAAGTTGATATTGAGTATCTGTTGCACATGTACAGGATAGGTAGGAGCCATTGAATCGAGGACGCCAGTTTTCGAGGAGGCATTGTTGGGATACTACCCCTGTGTAATGGCTACTCTAACCCGCCACGCTAATCGCGTGGGGAGACAGTGTCTGCTGGGCAGTTTGACTGGGGCGGTCGCCTCCTAAAGAGTAACGGAGGCGCTCAAAGTTTCCCTCAGCATGGTTGGAAATCATGCGTAGAGTGTAAAGGTATAAGGGAGATTGACTGCGAGACCAACAAGTCGAGCAGGGACGAAAGTCGGACTTAGTGATCCGGTGGTACCGCATGGAAGGGCCATCGCTCAACGGATAAAAGCTACCCTGGGGATAACAGGCTTATCTCCCCCAAGAGTTCACATCGACGGGGAGGTTTGGCACCTCGATGTCGGCTCGTCGCATCCTGGGGCTGTAGTCGGTCCCAAGGGTTGGGCTGTTCGCCCATTAAAGCGGCACGCGAGCTGGGTTCAGAACGTCGTGAGACAGTTCGGTCCCTATCCGTCGCGGGCGTAGGAAATTTGAGAGGATCTGTCCTTAGTACGAGAGGACCGGGATGGACTTACCTCTGGTGTACCAGTTGTTCTGCCAAGGGCATCGCTGGGTAGCTATGTAGGGAAAGGATAAACGCTGAAAGCATCTAAGTGTGAAACCTACCTCAAGATTAGATTTCCCATTCGTAAGAATTAAGAGCCCTGAGAGATTATCAGGTAGATAGGCTAGAAGTGTAAGAGTAGTGATACTTGTAGCGGACTAGTACTAATAGCTCGAGGACTTTACCTAAGAGTAGGAAAGTGAAAGCGAAAGCTAGACTTTCCACTATTAAAGTATGCTTAAAGTTTATTGAAGTTATGCTAGAAATTGTTGTTCAGTTTTGAGTGTTCAAATAGAATTAAAACATTCAGCAAGTAAGTTTGGTGCTAATAGCATGAGAGATACACCTGTACCCATGTCGAACACAGTAGTTAAGTCTCATCACGCCGGAAGTAGTTGGGGGTTGCCCCCTGTGAGATAGGGTCGGTGCCAAGCT
>NZ_BLLI01000094.1 GCF_011170085.1 Pseudolactococcus hodotermopsidis
CTAAAATCAAAACCTTTAAGTGTATGGCTCAGAAATATCGTAATCGAAGAAAGAGGCACTTACTTCGGGCGTCCTTAATTTGTGGTATTATCAATTTCGAAATTTAATTTCGGGAGAAGTCTATTTTTAAAACGCTCACTGCGCATTTGAGCGCTCATACGCTGAGTATTACTAAAATATTCCGAAAACGACTCAATATTTGGCGACTGAATCATCTCTCTGATATTAACGTATTCCTGAACCTTTTTACCCTGCACAGTCATCCGTTTATTGATCAGCATCATCCCGCCAATAAATAAGACAAGCGTTGTCGCAAGTGAAATGCCAACCATTTTTAGCACTTTTTTGCGTTTTTCCGTTTTAATAATTTTCTCAAAATTGTCAGTTGTTGTCATGATATTTCTCCATTTCTTGTTTTAATTTCTGCCACGTGCGATACAAATCTGTCTTAATCTTACTCTCAGAAAATTGATATATCTGAGCAATTTCTTTCACAGACTTATCATTTTCATAATAAAGCGTAACAAGCGAGAGTTGATAATCAGTCAAAGTCTCCAAAGCAAGAGCCAGCAACCATTTTTCATCCTCTGGAAAATGGTCGTCATTCCCATAAATCAGATAAAAACGCTCAGAAAGCAAGGCTTGGTATCGCTTTTCCCGCCGATAAAGGTCATAAAAACGAGACAGCGCCACACGATAAAGCCAAGGCCGCAACTTGTCGGGCGCAAGCACAATATCAGCCTGAATCAGCTTAACCAACACATCTTGTACAATATCCTGCGCGTCCGCAGGATTCGCACCCGTTTTTATCAAATAACGCTGAATTTCCGACGCATAAATCATCAAAATCTGCTCATATTTGCTAATATTCACTATCGCATTTACCTCCTCTCACTTATATAACGAACGAGAATTGATTTGGTTACAAAAAATAAAAGATTTTAATTCTTGATAAAATATAGAAAAACTTTCTCAAACGTATAAATGGTTGACGAAAAGTTGGCTGAAACTAACCGAAATCTGTTTCGTTTTTTGTGATTAAACAAGTATATATACCAAAAAAGCCCCAAAACTTTCGTTTCAGAACTTCCTATCAAACATTATTTCTTATCCAAGCCCATAGCACGTTGAACAGCTTTGACAATTTCAACAATCACAATCATTGCAAATGAGAAGCCAACTACAATTGCCCATTGGTAGCCGTCAAGATGGCTGACATGGAAAATTTTGTTAAAGCCAGGCACAAGAATTGTCACACCAAGTAAAACAAAGGATACCAAAATTGACCAGTTGAATGTTTTACTGCGGAATGGGCCAACTTTGAAGATTGACTGATAAACAGATTTCACGTTGTAGGCGTGGAAGAGTTGAATCAAGCCTAACGTTGCAAAGGTCATGGTCAAGGCATCTGCGTGCTGTACCATTGATACCAACTCAGCATGAGACAAGCCCGACTTAAAGGTTTCGCCGATATGGTTAAGCGCCTCAATCGCTTGCGCTTGGGTCATATCAGCCGTTGTATGCTCGGGGAAGAAGATACCCATGCCATAGACACCGAGGGTCAGCGCGCCTTGGAGCAGACCTTGATAAACAATCGAGCCAAGCACACCGCCAGAGAAGAAACTTGCTTTACGACCGCGCGGTTTATGGCTCATGATACCAGGTTCTGTCGGCTCAACACCGAGCGCAATAGCTGGGAATGTGTCCGTCACAAGATTAATCCAAAGCAAGTGAACAGGGAGCAGAACGCTCCAACCAAGCAAGGTTGCGATGAAAATCGACAACACTTCGGCAGTATTTGCCGAAAGGAGATACTGAATCGTTTTTTGGATATTTGAGAAGACTTTACGTCCCTCTTCAACCGCCACGATAATCGTCGCAAAGTTATCATCAGCAAGCACCATATCAGAGGCACCTTTAGAAACTTCCGTCCCCGTAATCCCCATACCGATACCGATGTCAGCCGTTTTCAGCGCCGGCGCATCATTAACACCGTCACCTGTCATGGCAACGACCTTGCCCTCGTTTTGCCAAGCCTTGACGATACGCACCTTATGCTCAGGCGACACGCGCGCATAAACCGAGTATTGTGTCACGACTTTTTGGAAATCTTCGTCAGACAATTCGTTCAACTCAGCGCCAGTAAAGACGTGGTCTTCCGTATCATTTTCATCAATGATACCCAAGCGTTTGGCAATCGCCTCAGCTGTATCTTGGTGGTCACCTGTAATCATAATCGGACGAATGCCGGCCTCTTTGGCAACGCGAACCGCCTCAGCTGCCTCTTTACGCTCTGGGTCAATCATACCGATAAGACCAGCGAAAATCAGATTATTTTCAAGCGTTTCGCTATCAAGAACAGGAATTTTGCTATCGTATTTGTAAGCCATCATCAGCACACGCAGCGCCTGTTTAGCCAAAGATTTATTCAGCGCAAGAATCTCATCCTTGTCTTTCGCCGTCATCTCAACAACATCATCGCCCACCATTTTCTTGGTAATGCGTTTTAAAAGTTGATCGGGTGCGCCTTTGACAGCGACTAGATATTGGTTATCTGTGATTTTGTGAACAGTACTCATGAGCTTACGATCAGAGTCAAATGGCAACTCAGCCACACGTGGCTCAGCTTTCAATTTATCACGTAACGCAAAATTATGATCCAATCCAAATTGAACGAGTGCCGTTTCTGTCGGATCTCCAATCAACTTACCATCTTGCGAAATTTTCGTGTCATTGGCAAAATTCATCACGCGCAAAGTCATATCATCAGCCGAAATTTCGTCTGTCGCATCTTGCAAAGCACCATTTGTATAAACTTTTTCGACTGTCATCTGGTTCATAGTCAATGTCCCAGTCTTGTCAGAGGCAATAATTTCAGTCGAGCCAAGCGTTTCAACCGCTGGCAATTTGCGGACAATGGCATTTTTCTTGGAAAGAACTTGTGTGCCAAGCGCAAGGACAATAGTCACAATCGCAGGCAATCCTTCTGGAATAGCAGCCACAGCAAGCGCGACGGATGTCATCAATTCATCAAGCGGTGCATGCCCTTGAACAAATACACCAACAGCAAAAGTCACCGCCGCAATAACCAAAATCGCATAAGTCAAAATTTTAGACAAATTGTTCAAATTTTGTTTGAGCGGCGTATCCGTTTCTTCAGCATTTTGGAGCATTGAGGCGATTTTACCAACCTCAGTCGTCATACCTGTCGCAACAATCACACCAAGACCGCGACCATAAGTCACGTTTGAGTTTTGATAAGCCATATTGACACGGTCACCAATGCCTGCATCTTCAGCAACATTAACAGCCAAATCTTTCTCAACTGGCACTGATTCGCCCGTCAAAGCAGCCTCCTCGATTTTAAGCGAGTTGACCTCTAACAAACGCATATCAGCTGGCACAACATCTCCCGCTTCAAGCGAGACAATATCGCCAGGCACAAGTAAATCAGATGAAATCTCCTCAACATGACCATCACGGCGCACGCGCGCAGACGGTGTAGACATTGATTTGAGCGCATCAATCGCCGCCTCAGCCTTACCTTCTTGATAGACACCAAAAACAGCGTTGATGATAACCACCGCCATGATGATAATGGCATCAGAAATATCCTCGCCACCACTTGTCACAACAGACAGTACCGCCGCAATAATCAAGATGATAATCATCAAGTCCTTGAATTGCTCCAAGAATTTCGCTAAAAGCGTTTTTTTCTCGCCCGCATCCAGCTCGTTTTTGCCATACTTGGCAAGGCGAGTCTCAACTTCGCTTGAAGTCAACCCTTTCTTAGAAGTCGCCATAGCTGACAAAACTTCCTCTGCGGTTTGCGTGTAAAATTTTTCTTTCGACAATGTGTTTCCTCCATTTAATCTCGTAAGGGATTCGGAAATATACGCGAACCAAGTTCAAAAATGTCACGAAAGATTTCGACTTCATTTCTAATCAAAGAATTAGTCAAAAACTGTTTTATTTTTGTGTTTAATCGCGTATAAATAAAACGAGACCCGTAGCAACAGCTACAAGTCTCGCATTTTAAGCAAATACCGAGCGTTTTACAAAACGCTGTAATGACGATAGTTGCGCAGAATTTCTGCTTGCTACTCCCTTGAGTTCTTCTTAATTATAACAGAATTTGAGGGAATTTCAAGTCAAAATCTTAAAAGCCCACGGGCGTATCTTTTTCTGGAATATATATGTAAGTTGTCGATTTAATTTTTAGTTAATCTATTTTAAAAGTTATTTTCGTAGAAATATTTTGAAATACCAAAGTTATTGATTATATTTTTAAATATTTTTGAAAAAACAAGTGACTTTTTCATGGATTTTCCGTTAAAAAACAACTCTTCGTAAAAGATTCCGAAAATTATGTTTTAGATTAAACTTATGAAACGCCCGTGTTAAAAGCCAGTTTCATCTGGATTGCTAGTCAGGCGAATTGTGCCATGCAAACCGTCAATCGTTGCGATTTCTTCTGCCGATAAGTCAAGGTCAAAGAGTTCGCCATTTTCAACGATACGAGCGGGAGTGACTGATTTTGGCAAAGGTAGATAACCTTTTTGCAACGACCATTTAAGAGCAACTTGTGCAGGCGATTTGCCATGTTTTTCAGCGATTGCAACCAAGGCTGGGACGCTCAAAACATCTCCTGTTCCAAGTGGCGAATAAGCTTCCGTCAAAATGTTGTGTGCTTTACCATACGCGACAACTTCTTCTTGTTGGTCACTTGGATTCACATAGAGCTGATTGACAACTGGCGCGATTTTCGCTGTTTTTAGCAAGGCATCAATATGGTGCGGTCGGAAATTTGACACGCCGATTGATTTGATTTTGCCAACTGTGACAGCCTCTTCCAAAGCACGCCAAACGTCAGCATTACGTTTTTCATAACCAATCGTTTCACGCGTTGGTGCGGGATTAGGCCAATGAATCAAAAATAAGTCAACATAAGTAAGTCCGAGCTTAGCAAGACTTTCGTCAATCGCAGCGACAGCACCCTCATACGTGACAATATCATTCCAAATCTTCGTCGTCACATAAAGTTTGTCACGCGCCACGCCTGAATTTGCAATACCGCGCCCGACCGACACCTCGTTTTTGTAAGCCGCAGCTGTGTCAATGTGGCGGTAACCCGCTTTAATCGCCTCAATCACTGATTGCTCGGCAACATCGCCATCAGGCGTTTGCCAAGTGCCAAAGCCAACAACGGGAATTTTCTCGCCATTTGCGAGTGTGTAAGTATCTGTTAAAGTCATGATAACCCTCCATTTTTTATATTTGTAGTTTAATTATAATACATATATAGTTTTTTAGCAAAGATTTGAAATGGCAATCTATTTTAAATTATCAGTGTCAAGCGAAATTGAAAATGTCCCCCAAAAAGTCTAAACATGAGTTACATTTATAAAGCAAAATTTGCTTTTAGATTCCATTTTTGATATGATTGAGTTATGATTTAGGCTGAATTTTCAGCTTGATATTCCAGAAGCGTCTTACCGATTCTT
>NZ_BLLI01000095.1 GCF_011170085.1 Pseudolactococcus hodotermopsidis
CATGAAATTTACTCAGAAGAATTTGATCAACCCAAAGAAGGCAAAAAAGAAAAACGCAAGTATATTCCCCAACAGTCACACCCGTGGAAACTTGCATCTTTCGAAAAGTATCTCAGAAGAATCGGTATGACGCTTCTGGAATATCAAGCTGAAAATTCAGCCTAAATCATAACACAATCATATCAAAAATGGAATCTAAAAGCAAATTTTGCTTTAGCAAAATGTAACTCATGTTTAGACTTTTTTTGGGACATTTTCAATTTCGCTTGACATCGTTTTTTTAAAATTTGTTGATTTTATCGGTATTTTGCTATATCTATATCGAAAATATCTAAATATTTCGACACAAATATTTGACAACAAATAAATAAGTCTGTTATAATCGGTAGCAGAGGTAGCAGAGGTAGCAGAGGTAGCAGAGGTAGCAGAGGTAGCAGAGGTAGCAGAGGTGCTATCCCTGAGCGAAAGCGCTTACTTTTAACGCCGTATCTTCTCTGTCTTAAATATGAAATTTTAGGGAGATTAAAAAGATGACAGTAGAACAAGAATTAGGGCAATTTTACAAAAAAACGCGTAAAAAACGCAATTATACGCAGCGTGATGCGGCATCGCCTTATTGCGATCACACATTGATTTCACGTTTTGAAAAAGGCGAGACGATGTTGGGCGCTGACAAGTTACTGCTTGCGATAAACGGTCTTGATATGACACCGACTGAATTTTTTGTGTCACATGGTAATTACCAACCAAATCGTCTGCAGATTTTTGATCAAAAAATGGGGCGCTATATCATGGCAGGAGATACAGAAGGCTTGAAAAACTTGCTGAAACCAAATTCTAAGGTAAAAGAAGATAAACTTTTTAATATTTTAATCAAATGTGCGATTTATGATACCTCAGATGAGATGTTACTAACGAAAGCCGATCGCAAGTACGCTGAAGATTATTTTGAAAAAATTGAGCAATGGACTTTATTTGACGTGAGTTTTTTTGCTAAGTGTTTAGAAGCGCTAGATGATGATGAGGCTTTCGACATTGGACAAGATATACTTGAAAATCATAAATTTTCAAGTATATTGTCTGGAAATGCTGAGGTTACCAAAAAAACTTTGGTAAATTTATATGTGCATTTGATTTGCCACGGTAGCCATAGGCGAGCTGAAAGGTTGAAAGATAAGTTTGATGATTTTTTGACCGAATGGGATATGGAGGAAAAGATTCTTCTTCATTTTTTTGAAAATGTTTCTTTCTACAAACAAGGAAAAAGCCCTGAACTTCTGAAAGAAATACAGGACGATATTCAAACTTTAGAAAAATTTGGTGCAACAGGAATGGCTAAACGAATCGCAATGTTTATTGAAAAATATTGTTAGTGAGAGAAAATTTGGTCAAAAAGCAAACCAAAGAATTAAGCATAATAAACTAAACATCATATTTTCTCCTTTCTTTTTTTGATTATGTTATTTTAACATATTAAATCTATCGAAATTGGGTTTGGTGCAGATATGCACCAAATAAAAATAACTTGGTGTAAATATACAACTTTTAAATTTTAGCGATTTTTGTGTGGTAGAATTAGTTTGTAGGTTAGTTTGAACGACTTATGCAGGAAATCGGAATGCGAATTTGTTATAGATATTTTTGTAACCTAGTCTAGTTCTTGTTTCTGAAATGTTATTTTTCAAGTGTGTTTGTAAAGACACCCAAATAGAATAAGGAGATTTTCAAAATGAAAACCAAAACATTGATTTTAGCACTTTCTGCAACAACAATGATTGCTGCAGGAGGACTTTCGGTGAAGGCAGCGGAGAGTTGGAACTATGGATACGGTATTAGTACAGCGTATTCGAATTATCACCATTCAAGTAAAACTCATACAGCAACAGTTACAAATAACAATACAGGTCGTTCCGGTAAGGACCAACAAGGGGCGGGCGTATGGGCCAAAGCGGTTGTTGGTCGTAATATTATCGAGAAATGTACTTTCTACTATAACTATTGGTAAGAAATGCTAGAATAAGGGACTGAGACGCAAGTCTCGGTCTTTTTTTTTAGAAAGAGGGAGTCAATAATGTATAAAAAACTAGAAAAGATATTGATTGTCTTATCGGTTGCTCTTATCGTATCATTTGCAACTTTTATCGTAGTTGCTAAGCACAAGCAAATGTTTGCTGGGGCAGACGGAGGAATCCTTGTCTTAAAAGCCCAAAATGATATAAAAGAAGTCATGGCTGACATTGCTAAAGAAAAGCAAGTTTTAATTGCCAAGCAAATCATGGTCGCAAGTACGGACGGTAAACAGGATAATCAACCAACTTTCCAAAAATTTGGCTCTGGAAAGTTACCGAGTGATTTTCCAGAGCAAACGGGTAAAAATTATCTTGAAAAAAGTGCTGATGAAGTTTACTATTTTATATTCGGTAAAGGGATTGATGCCAAGACCTTGTCTAAACGGTTAAATGATTTAGGAAATCAGACAATACTAGCTGATACTGACTGGCGTTTTCAGGGAGTTACAGCTATGCTTGATTTACGATTTATCATCGGTATGCTACTTTTTATCATTTCCTATATGGCTTTACTCATGGCTCGGGTAATAGCGAATTTAAAAAAACAGGGTATTCAACGTCTGTCAGGCATATCAGGTATTGTCCTTGCTTTTTCGGGAATTAAGCAACGTCTTACTTTTTTACTCATAACAACCAGTCTGTTTTTGGCTATCAGCAGTCTGACCTTGTATGCACTTAGTCTAAGGCGTGCCATGTATTTTGAGGTCTTGCTTTTCCCAGCACTATTTTGGGTATTAATCTTGATATGTGTGGAGTTATTAGTAGGTGCTGTTACTTATCTGTTTTTACAACGTCAAAAAATTAATCTTGTCATTAAGAATCGTATTCCTTTAGATGCTTTGATGAATTTGGTCTTATTCTTGCAGTTGCTTGCGCTTATTTGTCTTATTTTTTCCTTTGCCAATGTTTTAAATAATCATGAGGAAATAAAGCGTTTAGAGCATGCCAAGACAGCTTGGTCGAGATATGACTATGTAGCTCCTAGTATGCTTGGAGGAGGTTCAGATGAACATGACCAACAACTATCAGACTTTTTACTAGAGGCAAATGAAAAAGAAGAGTTACTTATTGTGGCAGATAACTTCAATCATTCACCAAAAGCAAGTCAATATTTACCCACGGCTTATGCCAATGAAAATGTACTCTATGTAAGTCCAAATTATTTAGAGAAAGTAGGGATTAAGCTTGAAGCGACATTATCTGAGCAACTAACCCATATGACAGATAAAACCTATGGTATATTAGTACCGGAATCTCAAAGCAAACATAAAAAAGAACTTATAGCCGCATGGTCTGAGCGTATGAATTCGGGGTCAGATGATAAGCCATTAGGACTAGAACCTATATCAGCGACTTATCAATCGCCCTCAAAAGAATTGTTCACATTTCGAATGCTTGGCTGGAGTGCCGTTGATAACCGCTCCTTTGTCAAAGAACCTTTACTTATTGTGGTAACACCTAGGACTTTTATTGGGACTGATAAGGTTGCTGGTAACTTCTTTTCTTGGATTAGTAAAGAGCAGATTCAATTTTCTGATAGTCAGTTGACTGATTCCCTCATCAAAAAACATGGTCTGGAGAATAACTTGGGTTCGTTTTCAAATGGCAAATTTGCAGTTGCTAACAGATTAGCAGGTAAAAGAGCAGAGCAACTCTTTATGCTAGTAGCCTCCATCATGGCACTTGTAAGTGCTATCTTCTTAATCTCGCTTATGAACCTGATTTATTTATATCAAAATCGGAAAAAATTTGCAGTGACATATTTAGCGGGCAAATCTTTGTTTGAGATACATAAGCAGTACTTAGCACAACTACTTATCATGATTGGTTTTTCAGTAGTTATGATTTTCGTGAAACATTTACCTGCTTTAACCTTGCTGATACCGTTTCTATTTTTAGGAATTATTTTAGCTGTCTTTATCAGGCAGGTTTATATGAGTAAAACCGCAAGCCTTGCAACTTTGAAAGGAGAATGAGATGATTGAATTAAAAGACATTAGCAAAAGTTATGATGGATACAAGGTTTTATCTCACTTTGATTATCAGTTTGAGGCGGGGAAGAGTTATGCTTTGACAGGTAAGTCTGGTTCAGGTAAAACAACCTTACTTAATATGATTGGTCGTTTGGAAACGCCAGATACTGGTGAAGTTCTACTAGATGGTAAAGACTTGAGCAAGTTATCAGAGAGAGTTTATTTTAGAGACTATCTAGGGTATCTCTTTCAAAATTATGGCTTGATTGATAATGAGAGTATTAGGGACAACTTAGCCTTAGCTTTTGTAGGGAAAAAAGAAAGTCGTGATAAACAAGAAACATTAATGGCGCAAGCCTTAAAACAAGTTAATTTAGAAAATCATGATTTGAAACGCAAGATTTTTTCTTTATCAGGTGGCGAGGCACAGAGAGTTGCGATTGCTAAGTTAATGTTAAAACAACCGTCGATTATTTTGGCAGATGAACCAACAGGCGCCTTAGATGAAGACACAGGTCGAGAAATTATCGATATTTTGATAAGCCTAATCGGAGATGAGACAACATTAATCATCGCAACACATGATTTGCATGTTTACAGTCGTGTAGACGATGTATTACACTTGTCATGATTCGTGAGTTTTAAGTATGGAGAGTGGCAATAATAAAGGATGGCTATGCTTAAAAAAATAATTGATACACTTATAGTCCTGTTAATCTTTATCTTAAATAAGTTTTTCCCTGAATTAAAGTGCTTGGCTATCATTTAACTATTTTATTTGTGATTAGCATATGGTTACCTTTTAAAAGTAAATAGTTTTTTATTAATAATGAGTGATGTCGTTAAAGTGTTAGGAGTATTGATTATTTAGCCAAAACTAAAAAAATTAGTCCATTTGCAATTTGGACTGATTTTTGTTACCTGTTTCGCTTAATGTTGTGATTTTTATCGGATAAAATTAAGGAAGTAGTGGTATCAAAGGCTCAGGGCTATATGATTTTGATATTGCATCTCCTAATATTGTTGCTATTTGGAAGTTAAACGAGTCTATTAAACAAAATATAAATGATTTACGTTTTCCAGTGTTATACTCAATTCGTTAAAAATAAAGAACGCTTTCAATAACCTCACTATCGGCATAAGCCAAAATTCTCTTTTGGATTGTTTTATCATAGGTCATACTTTCAATATATTATACGTTGCGCTTTTTTATCGAATTGAGTATACAATAGACTTGTTCCTAAACCATCGCTCTTTCAAAATTGATAATGCCACAAATTAATTCAGCCCGATAATCAAAGCGCCTTCTCCGATTCCGATAAGGAAGTGCCATAATTTGAAAGGTTTTGAATACCG
>NZ_BLLI01000096.1 GCF_011170085.1 Pseudolactococcus hodotermopsidis
CAAGCTGAAAATTCAGCCTAAATCATAACTCAATCATATCAAAAATGGAATCTAAAAGCAAATTTTGCTTTATAAATGTAACTCATGTTTAGACTTTTTTTGGGACATTTTCAATTTCGCTTGACAGAAGATATTGAAACATTTTCGACATTAGAAAAAAATCATGGACGGATTGAAGCGCGCAAATGTTATTTAATCAAAGACATTGACTGGTTGGATAATCGTGAAAAATGGGCAGGACTCAGGTGCGTTTTTGCGGTAAAACGAACGGTTGAGACAAAATATAAAACAACATAAGAAATGAGTTACTATATTTCTAGTCTTGAAGCAAAACCCGAAAAATTATTAGGTATTGTACGGGAACACTGGAAAATAGAGAGTTTGCACTGGCTGCTGGATGTTGACTTTTCTGAGGATGAATGCCAAGTTGAGTCAGAAAATGCTCAAAAAACTTTAAATGTTTTTAGAAAACTCGCTATTTTAGCTCATCGTACTTACTTGAAGCAGACAAATAAACAACGTAGTATTAAGCAGAATTTTCTGCAATGTTTGATAAATGAAAATGTTATGCTTTCTGTCTTGAAAAATTTATGAAACGACCGTGCTGTTAAACATACTCATTTAACTAAATACAGAATACACTTTGTATTGTCTCAGAAATTGCCTCAAACCTATTTGAGCATGGTGGTAGAAATATGTGCCATACCACGCATTAAACCGTTTGATTAAGTCAAACAAGAAAGCTTTTCGGTAAAATTCTTGCATTGTCCATGACAACCACAGCACAAGGAGCTACTGAACATAGAAAAACTGTTTCAAACCAATGTTCAAAATTATTTGAGCTACCACTTTCATCTAAGTAAACGATGTCTTTAGCCGAGAATTGTGCTAATTTTTCTGAGTATTCTACTCGTTTTGACTCATCTCGCTCTCGGTAGAGAAGCTTCTTTTTTTAAAGCTAAAACCAATTTTCTTTAGGGCAGACCAAACTAAGTGTCATATCTGGATATTCAAGCACAAACGCTTTTAGTTCGTCTGGATTTAACTTTTTGAAAAAAGTTTTTCAATCAGATTTTACATAATCACTACTATACTAACGAAATAAGAGAAAGCACCATTATTCTAAATAACTTTTCAGCCAAATCAAACAAAAATAAACAAATCTACTTAAAACACTTCCGGAAACAACAGTTGAATCAAATGTGCCGTCACTCGTCGTGATTTACCAACAGCTGGAAACAAGTGCATTTGCATCATCGGATTCTGATTGGCCTCAATGATAAAATAAGCGCTTTCTCGCGTCAAATCTTCAATAATAATATCTACACCTGTAATTGTCACATCTAGCGCCCGCGCTACTTTGATTGCAATTTGCTTATAAAAATCACTAACATCGTCCGTGCGGTCAATCGAATCGCCACCCGTTGAGATATTTGAATTTTCTCTTAGGAAAACCCGTTGCCCCGTTTTAAGCACCGTCTTTTCATCAATGCCCTGTAAACTCATAGTCAAACGCTCAATATCACCCAACTTAATTTTTTCAAGCGGTGTCCGATGATTTTCGCCACGTCTGTTATCCTCATTTTTAATCGCCACTAACTCTTCAACACTGTGACTGCCGTCTCCCACAACATTTGCGGGAAAACGCTCCAAAACAGCCAGCACGTCATTTCCCTGAACATAAAAACGGTACTCTGTCCCGTGTGCATAAGTTTCAACAAGAATTGTCTCGTCATACTCAAAAGCGATTCTGACAGCTTTTTCATAATCAACACGACTTGCTTTTTCTTTGAAAATGCTAATGCCAAGCCCAAAATTAGTTGACTTGGGCTTAACGACAAAAGCATGTGGCAACTGCTCAAAATAGCTCAGCGCTTGAACAATCGTATGACATTCAAAACCAGACGGCACACTCAATCCCGCCGCACTCAAAATTTTCTTAGTCACACTCTTATTTTCCATCAGCGCATGCGACAAAGCACTGTCAAATCGCGTAATATTGCCTTGCTTGACATATTCTGTGTGTTCGCCATAAGTCAGCTTGACAATCTGCTCCGTCTCATCTAACACTTCAAAATAAATCCCGTATTTAATCGCATCTGAAAGAACATTTTGCGTTGACAACTCCAAATTTTCGTAGCCTGGCAACTGAAAATCATTAGCAGGTTCAAAAACAGGTACACCTTGACGACTGAGAACCGCAAGAATCGCCTTTAATTCGCGTTCTGATTGATAATTCACTGTTAGAAACTCTCCCTCAAAACGCCAATGAACAGTGTTTTCAAGCGAGCTCGAGACCTTAATTATTTTTTCCATTTGCAAAAATCTCCGATATTTTTAATAAATACAATACTCTGAGCGTTGGACTTTCCCATTTACAGATAAATTTCCTCATCATGTACTTTTCCATTTTACCATAAAATAACGATTTTCAGCCAAAATAAAAACCACTTATCGCAAAGATAAGCGGCCTAGTTATTATACTAGACAGTAAGAGCTAGACTAAGTGCAAGCACCACCATCATAACACTCCACAAAAGATTGATGAAGATCTACTGTTTTATTTATTTGTTACTGAAAATCAACTATTAAACAAGTTCAATAATCGCCATCGGTGCAGCATCGCCACGACGTGGTTCAGTTTTGAGAATACGTGTATATCCACCATTGCGACCTTCGTAACGTGTAGCGATGTCGCCAAACAATTTTTGAAGTGCCGTTGGGAAAGTTTCTGTTTCTTCGTTGAAATCTTTATCAGCGATTTCATTACGCACGTAAGCAGCAGCTTGACGGCGAGCATGAAGATCGCCACGTTTGCCGAGCGTGATCATTTTTTCAACAGTTTTACGAACTTCTTTAGCGCGAGCTTCAGTTGTTACGATGTATTCGTTGATGATCAAGTCAGTCGTTAAATCGCGAAGCATTGCTTTACGTTGATCAGATGTACGTCCAAGTTTACGGTAACCCATGATTTCCTCCTATATAGATTTTTTAGTCTCTCTTGAGTGATAAGCCAAGGCTCTCAAGTTTATCTTTAACTTCAACCAAAGATTTACGACCCAAGTTTTTCACTTTGAGCATTTCAGGCTCGCTCATTTCCGCCAAATCAGCGACAGTATTGATACCAGCGCGTTTCAAACAGTTATATGATCGAACAGAAAGATCAAGTTCCTCGATGACTTTATCCAGAGCACGCTCAGGTTTGATTTCATTTTTATCAACCAAGGTATCAGCAGTTAGCGCTACCTCAGACAAGTTGACAAAAAGACTCAAATGGTCAGTCAAGATTTTTGCAGATAATGACAAAGCATCTTCTGCTGAGATTGTGCCATTTGTAAAGATTTCCAATGACAATTTGTCAAAGTTATCTTTTTCACCCACACGCGCTGGCTCAACTTGGTAATTAACCTTGTTGACAGGCGTATAAGATGAATCAATAGCAATTGTCCCGATTGGTGCATCAGATTGTTTATTTTCTTCAGCAAGGACATAACCACGACCAGAATTTACGGTCATGCGAGCATTCACAGAATGACCTTCAGCAAGCGTAAAAAGGTAATGCTCTTTGTTGACAATCTCAATATCGCTATCTGTGAGAATATCACCAGCTGTCACAACAGCAGGACCCATCACGTCAAGCTCAATAATTTTTTCCGTTTCAACATATGATTTGATTGCAAGACCCTTAATGGCAAGAATCACTTGAATCACATCTTCGTGTACCCCTGGAATTGTCGTGAACTCATGCAGAACCCCTTCAATTTGAATGCTTGTAACAGCAGCACCAGGCAGTGACGACAGAAGAATACGACGCAAAGAGTTACCAAGAGTAGTCCCATAACCACGTTCAAGCGGTTCTATGACAAATTTGCCATAAGTATTTTCTTCATCAAATTTTGTAATTTTTGGTTTTTCAAACTCAATCATCTGTATATCCTTTCAGTGCAAAATGTTAGAGTAGCAACAAGCACCCTTGAAATTATACACGACGACGTTTTGGAGGACGTGCACCATTATGGGCGACAGGCGTCACATCGCTGATTGCTGTCACGTTAAGACCTGCGGCTGCGAGTGCGCGGATAGCGGATTCACGACCTGGTCCAGGACCTTTAACGGTAACGGCAACAGTTTTCAAACCATGTTCTTGAGCAGACTTAGCAGCAGCTTCAGATGCCATTTGAGCAGCGAAAGGAGTCGATTTTTTAGACCCTTTGAAGCCAAGAGCACCAGCTGATGACCAAGCAAGCGCGTTACCATGAACGTCTGTAATCATCACGATTGTGTTGTTGAAAGTAGCATGAATATGGACGATACCAGATTCAATATTTTTCTTGACACGACGTTTACGAGTAGGTTTAGCCAATGTTTATCTCCTTTCTTATTTCTTCTTGCCTGCGATAGATTTAGCAGGGCCTTTACGTGTACGCGCGTTGTTCTTCGTGTTTTGACCACGAGTCGGCAATCCGCGACGATGACGTATACCACGATAGCTACCGATTTCCATGAGACGTTTGATGTTCAAGTTCACTTCACGACGAAGATCGCCTTCAACTTTGAGCCCATCAACTTCACGACGGATAGCATCTTCTTGGTCAGTTGTAAGGTCTTTTGTACGAATATCTTCAGAAACGCCTGCAGCAGCAAGCACTTTTTGCGATGTTTTAAGACCGATTCCGTAAACATAAGTAAGTGAAATCACAATACGTTTGTCATTTGGAACGTCAACTCCAGCAATACGAGCCATTCTTTATATTTCCTTTCTATCCCTGACGTTGTTTGTGTTTTGGATTGACAGGGCAAATTACCATAACACGACCGTTACGACGAATGACTTTACAGTATTCGCACATTGGTTTAACCGATGGTCTTACTTTCATTGTATATACCTCCTATAAAAAATGTTTGGACTACTTAAAGCGGTATGTAATACGTCCACGAGTCAAATCATACGGCGACATCTCAACAGTAACACGGTCACCAGTCAAGATGCGGATATAATTCTTACGCATTTTACCAGAAATAGTCGCCAAAATTTTGTGTCCATTTTCCAGTTCAACTGTGAACATCGCGTTGGGCATTGTGTCAATCACTTTGCCTTCAATTTCGATTACGTCATCTTTTGCCACGTCAACTTACCTCCTCTTTAAATTTGTCCATTTTTCGATAAATATCTAAAAGTCGGACTAGGATATTATACCATATTCTTGCGACTTTGACAAGTATTTCTAGCAAAAGAGTTCACTTTTTATCATTCGAAAGCGATAATGTCCTAAGTAGGTCGAAACATAAAATGTCCCAAATGTTAAACTAATACTTATGAAAAGGATATTACTCACTGTGAATGAATTGAAAAAATATCGTGTTATCAAGTTAGTACACGATGGTAA
>NZ_BLLI01000097.1 GCF_011170085.1 Pseudolactococcus hodotermopsidis
CTAGCTTGCGCATATCCTCGAAATCGTGCATGGCAACTTGTAAGGATAAGGAGCCTGCTCCTCCAAGAGAAACTAGATGACTAGCTGAGTTGGAAATATTTTGTAAACGAGTATGAAAACTCGTCATGTTGTTAATTGCTGTACCCAACTGGATATTATGGGCATTAAACTCATCACTGATGAGTTTAAAATTGCCATCGCCATCAATTTCTGATTGATAACCTTGCCAATACACACCAACAGAGGTTTGAAAAGATTGGATTGCCGTTAATAATGAATTAGCCAAGATTAGATGAGCTTCACTATAGAAATTTTAAAAAGTATTCAACAACGAGGCATTACTTAATCCCTAAGAAAAATATTAATCTATAGCATATTTCAATACTTTCTTTTTCTGTTGTTCATTTAAATACTAATCTTCTAAGCTCATTTCATTAAACACACCCTCTAGGAAGTCATTAACATCTTCAAATTCTTCCATTAACTCTCCTGATGGTTTATCTAAAATTTGATATTTTTTTTCATCGGGTAAATACACATACCAACTAATATTACCATCTCCCAAAATCAGATACTTCCTGAGTTCATCATTTGTATACCAATCAAGATTATTTTCTACCAAATCAGTTCGGCGATTACCTTCATTACACTCATAAAGTAAGACACCACCAAATCCAACCCCATTGGTCTTTTCAAAAAAATATTTTAGCTCTGGTGGCAGTATTTTTTCAAGTTCTTGTCTTATTCTCAAAGAAAATTTCTCAAAATTATCGCTACTAATTCCTGACTGTATACCATAACCTATAATTCTTTGAAATTCATGGACTTTATCCAATTGTTTTTCCCAATTTATCATTCTATTTTCCACCTTTCAAAGTTTTGGTAGGGTAAATAGGCGCTTCTATCATGGGCCAATCAACTATTCTTTCTTCGCCTATTCCCAAACCTTTTTTAACTACAGTTTGATAATTTGTGATTACTTTGTGATAAGGTTCGTTTTTTATTAAAACAAGATTACTAAAATCATTAGTCCCACTATCATCTAATGGTAACTGATGATGTACTTGCCATTCTCCAAATTGGCCTGGAGGTTGTCCCATAGACAAGGCTTTTATATCCTCTGACGATAATCCAGCTTCTGTCAATCTTTCAACATCCTGAGACAAATCTTTCAAAAATTCTGACTTGACTTTTGAATCAAATTCCCGCCTCAGTTTAGCAGCTTCGCTCGGGCTTCGTTTAACATAAGATATTTTTTCTGAATTGACGTCAGGTAAACTTTGTTTATCTCCTCTAAGTTTACCATTGAAACCTTTGTCATCAAAGTTGAAATCATCTGGTGAGAGCTTAGTATTTCCTTTCAGAGAAGCACTTCCACGACCTGTCGTCTGTGTTACCTTATTAGGTTGACCAGTAACTTCCATGAAATTCTTCTGAACATCATTTTTAGTCACGACATCTGAATTTTTACCCAGCGTATTAAAAATTGATTGACCATCATCTGCTCCCGCAAAAGCATAACGGGGGTGTTGCCTCCAAATAACTCATCGCCAACATTTCTAATAACTGTTCTAAATTCATCTGCTTTACTGATAACTTTAGCTTGGGTATTCTTCAATACTTCCACAATATCATCTGTCTTGCCTAGAAGTATATTCTTGACATCACCTGCATTAGAAACAACTGCAGTTTTGACATTCTTAAGCACTGTCTTGGTGTCATTTAAAAGTTTAGCGGGCATTTTAGCCAGAGTTTTAGCATTTCCTATGCCCTCTTTAGCAAGTGCCTTGCCAAATGTCCCAACCTTAGAAAGAATGCTAGTTGCCTCGCCACCTCGTGCTACCGTGAAAGCTGTCTGAACTTCTGACGCACCAACAAACAAACTCACAACATTAAACGCTGTCTCGCCTGCTACATAAGCATTACCACTTGAAAGCTGATGCCACCACTCGCCAATACCTGCTAGTGCTTGTTTTTGAGCTTCTGGATTTGTGAGGAGCGTACCGACACCTTTCGTGATTTCAACCACGTTCATCTGCGCCATACCGCTGACCATTTCGCCTGCCGCATTACCTACACCTGCCGAAAATTCCAACCACCAATTGCCAGAGTCCTTTGCGGGCTGAGCGATATTTTTGCTGTACCAACCGCCAACTCCTTCACTTATCTTACCAACAAGATTAAAACCCTCGCCACGAGTTGCCATTGAGGCATGATTGATAGCGCTATTGACACCACCAACGAATAAGCTGCCACCTAAAGCAATCAGTGTAAGAGAGGCGCCGCCAGAAAATGGTGCAAAAATACCACCTGCAACCGCAATAGTTGCTCCTCCCACAATTTGCAAAGTATCCCAAAACAAGCCCAAAAGACCCTCTTTTTTAGCTTCCTCTTTAGCTTTTTCCATTGCTTCTCTCTCAAGACGAGCTGTCTCATCTGAGATATAGCCGTTAAACATGGCATTCCATGCCTCTTCTGCTATTTTACCATTTTTTTCATTGTAGTCGCTCATTTGAGTATAGAGATTGCTTAAAGTCTCGAAACTTTTCAAATTAAAGAAACCACCACTGCTGTAATTTCGACCAACACTGATATTTCCGATTTCACTAAGCAAACTTTTTACGGTCGCAATCATTTCTTCAACTTGATCAAAGGCTTGATTGCTTTGCTCATACGATGACCACTTGTTTTTCTGCTCGGTGACTAGCTTGCGCATATCCTCGAAATCGTGCATGGCAACTTGTAAGGATAAGGACCCTGCTCCTCCAAGAGAAACTAGATGACTAGCTGAGTTGGAAATATTTTGTAAACGAGTATGAAAACTCGTCATATTGTTAATTGCTGTACCCAACTGGATATTATGGGCATTAAACTCATCACTGATGAGTTTAAAATTGCCATCGCCATCAATTTCTGATTGATAGCCTTGCCAATACACACCAACAGAGGTTTGAAAAGATTGGATTGCCGTTAATAATGAATTAGCCAAGCTTAGATGAGCTTCACTAATGTAAGCTCTCATATTGTCTGCACCTTGACCTTGGATTAAGTCGGTATTTTCAACCATACGTGAAAAACCTTGTGATAGATTTACAAGGGCTGTCACACGATTGCCCAGTCCTGTTAAAGGCTGTTTCCCAAATCACATAAAATTAGGTAAGTGGAGACTGATAATTTTCAGGTAATTCCCCTTTCCAATCAATCCATTGTTGTTCTGCGATTGGGATTAATTGCTCTAACTCTTCTTTCGAAAACAGTGAAATAGCTGTCGAATCAGAAATTAATGCTGTAGGCGTCTCCCTTATGAAATTACGTTCTGCTTTTTCTTGTTCCTCTTGTGGCAAAGGCCATGTGCCATATGCAGCCTTGAACATCAAATCTCCACCAGTTCTTTTACCTGCTAAATATTCCTCAAAATCCTCTTTTTCTATCTCTTTAATATGAGGCGCTAACCTTGAATCATCCCATTTAAGTTGGTAATTATTCCCGTCTGATAAAACGAAAAATTGTGAGGGACGATCCTCATGAATTATATTCATTTCTGCCATTACTCAAATACTCCATAAAATTTATCAAAAATGTCGAAATTTTCCTACTATAAATAAAATAATTATTCCAAAACATAATAGTTATTGTTCAGATAGCCATTTCTCATATTCAGGTTTTAACTCAGGAAATTCTTCAAACAAATTTGGGTCATTAGGTAACGAAATATCATGTACCATTTGTAAATCGCTTAACAAAAACTCCAACTCTCCTTGTCGATTTTGTTCTTCGGTTGGTGGCCATGCGCCATAGGCGGCTTTATACAACAAATCATCTCCCGAACGTTTATCTGCCTTATATTCTTCGTAATCTTTCTGAGTAATTTTTCCAACATGTGGATGATAATTATTATCTTCCCAACGTAATTCATAATGTGTACCATCAGAATATACAAAAAATTGATTGCCACCATCTACTGTAATTTTTTTCATATTTTTTTATTTCAATATAGTAATTGAAATATCTCCTTTCTTAAGTGGATTAACTACAATTTCAGGAAAACCTCCCGGATGAGTTTTTGCACCTGGACGCCAATCTGGATTGTTTCTTGCCCCTCCTTCATTTCCACTTGGAACTCTCGGATCAGTCATATTCTCTGAAGAAATATCAACCCTTACTGGATTATCACCTAAAGAGCCGTTCTCTAAACCTAAAAATTCCTCTAATTTTCGAGGTTCACCATCGCTCGCCTTAATCATGTCATCCGCAAAATCTTTTGGAAATATAAAAGCACCATCATTTCGCCCAAATTGCCCCGTTTTCTGAATCCAATAATCGTCCTTAGTAATTGCAGTTCCACCACTATCAAATTGTTTTAAATGCGATTCAATATAATCTTTCGGTAAATATCTGCTTGGGTCTCGACGTTTCGTAATGTCTGGATTAGTATCCAGAATTTTATTAACAGTAGATTCGGGAATATCATAGTGAGGTGCTTCATCCAACTTCTTAGCTAAATCATCTACTGCCTTTAACTGCTCTTTCGTACTATTTGGATTATCCAAAATATCCTTCAAAATAGATTTAGTACTATCTGCTAAGTTGTCACTATTTTTAAGTGTCTTCCTCGCCATACTTTCTAGCGTTTCACGACTAGCAGCACTTGCCTTCCCAACACCATTCGATTCACCCACAACCTTATTGAAATTCTTCTGAACATCATTCTTAGTCACGACATCTGAATTTTTACCCAGCGTATTAAAAATTGATTGACCATCATCTGCTCCCGCAAAAGCATAACGGGGGGTGTTGCCACCAAATAACTCATCGCCAACACTTCTAATCACTGTTCTAAATTCATCTGCTTTACTGATAACTTTAGCTTGGGTATTCTTCAATACTTCCACAATATCATCTGTCTTGCCTAGAAGTATATTCTTGACATCACCTGCATTAGAAACAACTGCAGTTTTGACATTCTTAAGCACTGTCTTGGTGTCATTTAAAAGTTTAGCGGGCATTTTAGCCAGAGTTTTAGCATTTCCTATGCCCTCTTTAGCAAGTGCCTTGCCAAATGTCCCAACCTTAGAAAGAATGCTAGTTGCCTCGCCACCTCGTGCTACCGTGAAAGCTGTCTGAACTTCTGACGCACCAACAAACAAACTCACAACATTAAACGCTGTCTCGCCTGCTACATAAGCATTACCACTTGAAAGCTGATGCCACCACTCGCCAATACCTGCTAGTGCTTGTTTTTGAGCTTCTGGATTTGTGAGGAGCGTACCGACACCTTTCGTGATTTCAACCACGTTCATCTGCGCCATACCGCTGACCATTTCGCCTGCCGCATTACC
>NZ_BLLI01000098.1 GCF_011170085.1 Pseudolactococcus hodotermopsidis
TAAATACCTCTAAAAATATTTTGGAACGCTTAGAAAGCAAAATAGAGCCTCTCAGAAACGAAACAGAGATTTTAGATTTAAAACTTCAAAAATCAAAACTTGAACTCGAACTATTTGAAACGACACCGGAAAAATTTTTTAAAACTGAACCTAATTTAAAATTATTTCAAGTTGCAGACATAATCAATAAAGCTTCAAGCAGTTTTACAGGTCTGAAAGGAATTACGTTAGATGCCTTGAAAAAAATTCGAAATGTCGTAAAGCAATTGTTTGATACTGTTGAGTTGCAAAGAAAATATATTCGTCATTTGGAAATTGAGAACAAAAAATTAAAAGACCCAGAACGTTATTTGTCTCTTGATGAACGGATTGAGAGAGCTGAAAAACAACAAAAAGAACTGTCTGGCAAAAGTTTAAATCTTGATTTTAGCCAAAATAAAAACAAGGGGCTATCTCGTTGACTTGCTGTAATTAGACGAGCAGACGCCTGCTCGGTTAGGACTATCGCCCTAATAACCCGATAATTTTGACAAAAAACTTGGAAAAATGCTATAATAACTATGCACTAGAGTATGCTAAATAACATCAAAGCACCCCATCTTGCCCGATGGGGTGCTTTTTTAACGTTCTTTTGTCATGAATTATTTTTCAGAAAAATCTGACAAATAATTGACAGTATAAATGGCGCATGATATAATGAGAGCAGAATAGCATGAATGTACTTTCATAAGGAGGGTGTTATCTTTCAAAAAAAAATTGTTTATTTTCTTCTATTTTTATTTCTAATATCACTAACAGTTGGAGGGTGTTATCTAAAAAGTAATTCTGGAAAAATAAAAGAACCGTCTACAGCTACTATACATACGATTACAGGAAGTATAGAAAAAACCCAAGAGGGAATGATACTATTAAAAACTAAAGAAGGAGATTTAAGTCTTCCAATAACAGATGATGAAGCTAATAAATATGTTTCTGGAGAAAAAATACTAGTTTATTATAGCGGTGTTATTCTTGAAACATATCCAAGTCAATTTGAAACCATTATAAAAATAGAGAAAGTGAAATAAAATTCAATGAAATTAAATAAAAAATTCTTTATCTTACTAACTATTGGTTTAATAACCACAACCTTTCAAACTACTCATGCTGAAGAATATCCTGAGATATTACCTCCATCACAAAATACTATCACAATCGGGGAAAACGATTCCGAAACAGCAGTATCAGGAATTACAGCATATAATTTAGATACTGAAGATGAAGAACTTGTACCCTTACCTAAATCTTCGAGAACTCAATTTCCAAGTGCGGAAGGGTTTGTTCCAAATAATATTCCTTTGGAAAAAGAAGCAAGAAAAATAATAGGGTGGGATAATAGATATAGGGTGACAAACACTACTTCTTTCCCAAATTCTGCTATAGGTAAAATAGAAATTACTTTTCCGGATAATAAAGTATATATCGGTACTGCCTGGATGTATGGAAACAAAGTAGCAGTAACTGCCGGTCATTGTCTTTATTCAAAGGCAAATGGAGGTTGGGCAAAGCAAGTAGCATTCTTCCCAGGGAAAAATGGTAGTTCAAATCCTTTAGGTGTTTATTATGCAACAAATTTATATACCGATACACAATATGTAAAATATGAAGACCAAAACTATGATTGGGGAATGCTGCGCTTTGGTACTAATGTTGGATATAACACTGGATACTTTGGTGCCCTTACTACTGATTATAGTCAAATAGGTTCCTATGTTACAGTAAGAGGTTATCCAGGAGACAAACCATCTGGACAGCTATGGACAATGAGTGGTTCAATTATTGGTAATAGTTTAGGTTCTAGTAAATTAAATTATCAAATGGATACATATGGTGGACAAAGTGGTTCTCCAGTTTATAATAATAGTTATCAAGCGGTTGCTATTCATACAAATAGTGGCGGACTTGCCCAATATAATCAAGGCGAGAGAATTGACCGCTCCTTATTTGATATCATTACTGATGCAAGAAAATGGTAATTTAAGACCAATTAATTCAGTGAAAATTTTTCAAAACGAAAAAGAAAGCCCCTGACTTCGGTCAGGGGCTTTCTTTTTCGTTTTGAAAAATTGAATGCGAGTAGCAAATCAAAGTTTAAAAATTCATGATAGAATGCTCTCAAGTGTAGAAAATACGCTAGAAAAGAGGTGGTCGAAATGCTGGATATTATTCGTTTGATTGTTATTCCAATTAGCAACATTATCGTAGCTAATCTCATTTTGAATATTTTGGGAGGTCACGACAAAAAATAATTTACAGGCACATGCAAATTATCCTAGACCTCTCAAATGCTCATAATTTGGACGAGGTGGTATTTTGTTTCGAAAAAGGTATAAATACCCTAAAAAACGAAATTAGAGGCATTCTCGGACGAAGTAGAGGAGTTTGAAGATGTCAAATCTGATTTTGTAGAATTTCTTGAAGATTTTGGTTTAGACCCAAATTCAAAATTGGACAAGGATATTGAAAATGCCGAAATAGCTCTTAGATTTTCTCAATCTTACACAAAATTACAAGCGGAAAAGAATTCTTGCATTGAATCATTTGGGTATGAGTGGGAAGATTGGTTTAGTGCTGAAAAACAAAAAGAGCTTGATAGAGATGAGAGGCAAATTAGAAGATTAGGGTTCATAAGTGACACCAGCGAAGTTTGGACGTTGGAAGATATTGAGTACAATCTAAAACACTGGCGAGAACAGCGGAATAATCGCAACTTTGATACAACTGACATTCGACAAGGAATTCAGGATTTAAGAGAGAAAAAAGAGCATGAAAAGCGTGCAATAAAGGGGTACTCTGGACCATCTTTGTAAAACTAGCATGCTGGCTTGGGATTGATAATCTTGACAAAAAATTTTTTAAAATGGTATAATGATTTTAGCAAAGCGAATTGCAAAAATACACCAAAGCACCCCATCGAGCAGGATGAGGTGCTTTTTTTACGTTCTTTTCAGATTAACGGGTAGGCTTACTGTCGTTATTATCACGGTCAAGCCATTTGCATAAGTAGTGAGCAGCTACCTCTGCCAAAACCGAGATAATGAATTCTAAAGCGAATTGCAAGGTATACACCTCCCTCCTAGCTGATGTCTAGGGGACAGCTTTTTAATTATAACACAGAAAAAGTTAGATTTGAAAGAGCGTAAACGTTACTTTTGACAAAAAACTTTAAATGCCCCTAGAAAGGCTCAGATTGCATTTTAGATTCAAGATGAACTTTTACCCATGTTTATCTTTACAAACGATTCTGAGCTAATCTGAGAGCTCTCAGGGTGTTCCTGGTTTGTCTTTTAACATGGATTCGGTCATTTTATTTTGCGTTTGATGTCAAAGGGGGCGAACAAGTACGTGAATACCACGTTCCTGTTCCTTTTCAGCCCTCTTTTGAACTTGGGGGAATTTTCTCGGAGAGAAAAGGGGGCTTGCCCCGTAAAATGCCCCTGGAAATTTCGTCAGAAATTTACCTTTTTTCTTTTGATTTTGACCTGGAATTGTGAACCGAAAATCTTGAGGTTCACTATTTCTTTATTATTTATATAATATTTCTAGATCTTTCCCTCGAGTTTTAGTGGCTTAACCACACCACTTGCGGCTATGTTTGAGTTACAAAAGTGCACATCTTGAGTTACAAAAGTGCACATCTTGAGTTACAAAAGTGCACATCTTGAGTTACAAAAGTGCACATCTTAGTTGACAAAACAAAAAAGTAACGTATAATTAAATATAAGGTATTTAAGTTATATATTTGAAGAGAGGAACTAATGAACGAGATAACACGTTACCACAATTCACTGAACACAATCCCAATGCGCAAATGGACTGCTGAGGAACAAAACTTTTTCTTTGCGATTCTGACACAAATAAGAGACAAAGGCACAGAAGTAATCACTTTCGACACCTACCAGCTAAGGGAATTTGCTGATTATACCAATCGTCATGGTGGGGATTTCAAGCAAACTATGAAAAATCTATCTAGTAAACTTGAAAACCTCCGCTATCGAGAAGAAACTCAAAATTCATATAGCAGTATGCTACTGTTCCAACGTTTTCGAGCAGATTGGACGCTAGATTTGTCGGAAATTACGCTAGAACTACGTGTTACTGATTATTTTGAGTACATCATCAATCAACTAAACGCTAACTTCACGCAATTCGAACTTGAACAATTCACTAATTTGCGTTCAACTTACGCAAAAACAATGTTTAGGCACATCAAGCAATGGCGGACAAAAGGGGTAATCGGCGGTTTTCCAGATGGAGAAATTCCCAAGGACGTGCTATATCAAATGCTCGACGTGCCTGTAAGTATGCAAAAAGCCAACAATTTCAAATTCAAAGTTTTAAAACCAATTATTGACGAGCTTTCCCCGCTTTTTGCAGGTTTCAAAATCAAACCGATTAAAGCAAGGAAACAAGGCAATCCAATAATCGCTTACAAAGTGTCGTGGAAACAAGAACAGACAGGAAATTGGGTTGACGGAAAATTCGAGAATGAAAGACAAAATACTGGACCTGGTTCAAAAACACCCGATTGGTCTGACCCAAATTATAAAAATCAAACGACTGAGGAAGAGATTAAAAACCTTGAACAGATAAAAAAACAAGCTATTGAAAAAATAAACTTTGAAAACGAAGAACAAACAAGTTTTGATATTTGAAGTTCAGTTCTCTGGAACAACGAGCGACAAAACTATTACGTGAAATGATTGGTCAAAGTCGAAAAAATAACAAAAATAGCCCCAAATTTGTTAGGTGCAAAATTTGCACCTGTTCATTTTGGTGCAAGTTTTGCACTAAAACACCGCTATTTTTGGTGCAAGTTTTGCACTAAACACTATTTTGGTGCAAGTTTTGAACCAAAATAGGCGGAAAACTGGTGCAAGTTTTGCACCATTAGACCAATTAGGGTCCCCCCTAGAAATCAAACCGCTCTGCGGTTTACCCCTATTTTGGGGGCAGATTCCCCTTATGCTCATAACGTAAATCAAGAAATTTAGCTGAAATTGGTATAGATTTGTTCAGAAAGGATAACACATGATTAACCTAGTAAAAAAATATTTTGACGATGATTTAAGTAATTTAG
>NZ_BLLI01000099.1 GCF_011170085.1 Pseudolactococcus hodotermopsidis
TTGGCGCACCATACAAGGTTGTAATCAAATTAGCAGTAACATCTATTTGATTAAATAATTCTGTGAGATGATTAAATTCCTCATCAACTGACTTATAATGATTAGTTAAAATATCCCTAGGCGCAAGGACAAAAGTTGACGCTGTACTTAGAACAGGGCTACTATTAGTAACATCATACCACTCGGTTTTGAAGGTAAAATCAGTCTTATCGCCAAGGTCAACTAAATATTCTACCATATAAGTCGTTGGAACAGTTTCAGCTGAGTTATCAAGTATATAAGCATTCTCAGCGGGCTCAGATGTCCAACTCCCTAAAGTTCCTGAAATATTAGCAAGCTTATTCACTTTAGCCTCTCGTTCCAAGACTGTTCTATATTGTGCGCCTGCTGGAACGACTACTTGAGCTGAATAAGTAAATTTTTGATTCGTTGCACTCTTCTCTGAGTCAAGAACAATCGTAACTGATCCTTTAGGAATGCCATACGCACTAGCATAGCGCTCGATAAGGTCTAATTCTTTTGTATATTTATCAACTGTTTTAGAGTCAAGTGACAGGTCATTAAACTTATAATCAGCAACAGTTGTCGAAAGTCCTGAAATCAAAGTAGCTAGTTTTGCCAAGTAAGGATTACCAACTGGATAAGTAACTGAACCGTCTGTTTCAGTTTGAACATTCATGTTATCTTTCCGACCAAAAGAATTTTTAATCTTATCTACTAAAGCACTTCTTGCATTATCATCTGTTTGAACACCAGAAAAAGTATCAAAATTACCTGCAATCTGATTATCTTCAGCGTCCTTGTCAAAAACCGTTGGTGTTAAATCTTGAATGAAGAATTGTTGGTACAAATCTTTTTCAAGCTCTAAAAGAGCAGTACGTTTTTTATCTAAGTTGTCTGACTGAGTTTTCAAATCATCTCGAACAGCTGCCACTTTAGCATTATAAGCCATTACTTTGGAAGAAAGTGCCGCAAGTTTGCCAGTTTCGATAGTGCTTTCATTCCCTAACTCATCTACCACATGTTCGACATGATACAATGGCGACAAGTTGTTGTAAATCGTACTATTCAGCTCATCAAACTTAGATTTATAAAATACTTCATCGTCTGTCGCTTGATTGACAATGCCTTGATTCGCATTTTTAACATTGATTTCGCCGATACGATTCTGAACTTCAAAATAAGCATTGACCTGTGGGAGCTGGCTACTTAAGCTTGTTCCTGTCTGAATCAAGATATTTTGAGTTGATTCTGAAAAAGTATTACTACTAGAAATCGTGGCTTGATTCATACTCTTTAAACCGTTTGTACCAGAGGCAAGCGTTATATAGTAGGGCATGGTTGCCTTAAATGGTTCATCAACATCTGTCGACAAGCTTATCACTAAGTTCTCATGTTTTCCAACAACTCCATTTAAAAGCGCCTCAGCCTCGGCAAGATTTCCTGCAACACTAGCGTAGTACATCTTAACAACGCTTTGGTTAAAATCATAGAGTACATCCACAATTTTACTTTGGAGCAATTTCTCCGATAAACTATCAGATTGATGTTGAATCTTATAGCCGACTTGCGCTTTGGTAGGGTCTAGGTCTTGCAAGGTCAAGATGTCATGAGAAAAAGTAGTTGGGAGGTAAATAACCGCCTCAACAGATTCCTCAATATAGGCTCTATCCGCAACCGAACGTGAGACGACTTGCCAATTATATTTTTTGTCATTTGAGACCAAATCAACGAAATTCTTACCAAAATTATAAGTTACTTGGTTAAAATCGGCAGGTAAATCTTCATTGACTAAGGCAATAGTTGGCTTTTCAACCTTTTTACTTACTTTAGTTTTCGTGTTCATGACAATCAAAATACTAATCAAACAGACCAAAGTGACTACCATAATTGATAGCAGAACATTTTGGATGTGTCTTAGTTTTTGATTTATTTTTTTGTATTGTTTCATTTTTTTCCTTTCATTAAATGTTTTTCTCAATCACTTCCATTTCTTGAATTATTTTCATTTTTATTTTTATTTGAATGTGCATTAAATACTAAATAACGATAGTTATTCGCTGCTTTTTATTATTCTCGAAAGCCTTGATTTTTCAACTCTTCAATCCACAAGTCACGACTTAGAAATTCATTCCATTTTTCAACACTTTCATCATCATCGCCAATCATATCAGATGTTGCGTAGGCAAAATCTGCGTCAAGCTTTTTAGTACGTGTATCAAAAGTAAAGCGTAACCGATTCGGAACAGATTGATTATTCTTAACGAAATAATCACGAATTTGTGCCATAATAGCCATGTTCTTACTTTCAGCTTCATCTAACAATCCCAACAAATTATATTTAAGATTTAATGCTGAAATATCTGTATCTTTTTGAATTAGCTTATTATCTTTAGCAAAAAAACGTTCGTACGTCGCATAAAGATTATTAATTTCTCCATTCAAGAAATAGACATCCGCATCTGTATTCATTGCATTATAGATATTCTGAATTAACTCAGTTTGTAAGTCTTCTAAAGTCTTCATTCATTTTCCTTAAAAAACTTGTGACAGATTTACAAGGGCTGTCACACGATTGCCCAGTCCTGTGGCTAAACCTGGCGATTGAGCCTGCCACTCATCCGCATAAAATTCTGTGACACTCATTGCGCTGCCTCCTCATCTCGAACCTTGATTGACACACCTAGATTGTCAAATTCTTTGACATCTTTTTGTGAGAGTTCTCCATACATCGAGATAACGCTTGATAAATCTGTCTAATATATTTTACGAACTGAAACAATTCCCATCTCAATTACTACATAATAAGCTGTTCCTTTTTTAAAGATTGGTAAATTATCTGGGTTAGTTACTGGCTTATATTGTGAAATTTCTTCCTAGGTTAGCTTAGTGAGTGCCATGTGTATTTCCAACAATATCATCGCTACTTGCTAAAATTTCTGAACCTTTTGGAAGGATTTTATCCAATTCCATTCGTGTAAACAGCCGTTGATTGTCTGCATCGTTTTGTAACAAGGCAATATTGTTCCTCAAAAAAATCCGGTTTGCTTCTTTTTGAGTAACTTTAGGTGGCCATGCGCCATTCTTTGCTTTAAATGCCAGAGACACTAATTCTTTTTTTCCTGAAATAACCTCATTTGCATCTAAAGTAGCAACTAACTCACTGTATACATGCGCTGCACCATCAGACCATTCAACTATGTATTGACCATTATCGTTTTTTAATAGAGTGATATAGTTCTTCTTATCCACCATTATTATTGTATTTAACATCTATTTACCTCCAAAAATATTGAATTGCTTGAATGAGCCAGCCGGCATTTCCGGTAACGTTGCTTCTGATATTCCACCAGGATATGTATACCCTCCGGGACGCCATAATTCATTTGCACCTGGTTCATTTCCACTTGGCATATTTATACCACTTGGAGCTTTATCCATCACAAATAATTGCGGATTGTTACCAAGCTCTCCATTTTTAAGTCCAAGTAATTCCTCTAAAATTCTAGGATCATCTCCACTTGCTTGAATAATTTTTTCAGCAATATCTTTAGGCATGATATATTGACCATTTGGCCCAAATCCTTCGCCATATTTTATTACATCATCAGCTCGACGTTCTGCTGATTGAATTTTAGCAACTCCTTCATCAAATTGTTTCAAATGCGATTCAATATAGTCTGGCTTAAGATAAGTTGATGAATCTGGACGTGGGGATATATTAGGATCCATATCTTCAATGGTTTTGAATAATTCTTCTTGATTGATACCATTTTTAACTTCAACTTTAGGTGCTTCATCCAACTTCTTAGCTAAATCATCTACAGCCTTTAACTGCTCATTCGTACTATTGGGATTATCTAAAATACCTTTCAAAATAGACTTAGTACTGTCTGCTAAGTTGTCACTATTTTTAAGTGTAGTCTCCGCAAGATTTTCTAGTATTTCTCGACTACCAGAACTTGCCCGACCTACACCATCTGTTTCCCCCACAACCTTATTGAAATTCTTCTGAACATCATTTTTAGTCACGACATCTGAATTTTTACCCAGCGTGTTAAAAATTGATTGACCATCATCTGCTCCCGCAAAAGCATAACGGGGGGTGTTGCCACCAAATAACTCATCGCCAACACTTCTAATAACTGTTCTAAATTCATCTGCTTTACTGATAACTTTAGCTTGAGTATTCTTCAATACTTCCACAATATCATCTGTCTTGCCTAGAAGTATATTCTTGACATCGCCTGCATTCGAAACAACTGCAGTTTTAACATTCTTAAACACTGTCTTGGTATCATTTAAAAGTTTAGCGGGCATTTTAGCCAGAGTTTTAGCATTCTTAGCGCCCTCTTTAGCAAGTGCCTTGCCAAATGTTCCAACCTTAGAAAGAATGCTAGTTGCCTCGCCACCTCGTGCTACCGTGAAAGCTGTCTGAACTTCTGATGCACCGATAAACAAACTCACAACATTAAACGCTGTCTCGCCTGCTACATAAGCATTACCACTTGAAAGCTGATGCCACAACTCGCCAATACCTGCTAGTGCTTGTTTTTGAGCTTCTGGATTTGTGAGGAGCGTACCGACACCTTTCGTGATTTCAACCACGTTCATCTGCGCCATGCCGTTGACCATTTCGCCTGCCGCATTACC
>NZ_BLLI01000100.1 GCF_011170085.1 Pseudolactococcus hodotermopsidis
AGTCAAGACAAGTAATTGAACATATAGAGTGTTTGACTAACGTTAAACAATTCGGGAAGTAGCTCAGCTTGGTAGAGTACTTGGTTTGGGACCAAGGTGTCGCAGGTTCGAATCCTGTCTTCCCGATTGATGGTAACATCATTTTTACACTTAGGCGGTGTAGCTCAGCTGGCTAGAGCGTCCGGTTCATACCCGGGAGGTCGGGGGTTCGATCCCCTTCGCCGCTATTTTATTTTTTTCAGTTGGACCTTTAGCTCAGCTGGTTAGAGCTCTCGGCTCATAACCGAGCGGTCGTTGGTTCGAGTCCAACAAGGTCCACTTTTTGGAGGATTACCCAAGTCTGGCTGAAGGGAACGGTCTTGAAAACCGTCAGGCGTGTAAAAGCGTGCGTGGGTTCGAATCCCACATCCTCCTTTATCTTTATTCAAGTTTTGCTTGAAATAACTTGGTTGGTAGGAATCAAAAGTTTGTTTGACGTGTAATGCTTACCTTTACCTGTTTTGAATATTTTTTTGGCTCGGTAGCTCAGTTGGTAGAGCAATGGATTGAAGCTCCATGTGTCGGCGGTTCGATTCCGTCTCGCGCCATATTTGCCTTATTTAAGGCGTTGCGGGTGTAGTTTAATGGTAGAACCTTAGCCTTCCAAGCTAACTACGCGAGTTCGATTCTCGTCACCCGCTTTCTACTTTTTGTGGTAGATGATTGACTTACTGAGCATGCTGTTACTGGTTTGATGATGTGTCATTGTCTGTATTTCTTTGTTGTCAACTGGTTGATGCTGTTTGCCATGATATGTTCCAGTTTGTTTAGTATACTGTGCATAGCAAAAACATACATTGTTTAGTGAGTGATTTTTGTGTTAGTTTCAGTATTCTAGTAAACCTTAGTTCGTTAGTTGTAGACGATTTAAGGGCGCATAGCTCAGCTGGTTAGAGCGCACGCCTGATAAGCGTGAGGTCGGTGGTTCGAGTCCACTTGTGCCCATTTTTGTTAGTTTTGACTTTCAAAAAGAATAGAAATATGTTATAATAAAGAAGTTGGGGAAGTACTCAAGAGGCTCAAGAGGACGGTTTGCTAAATCGTTAGACTGAGAAATCGGTGCGCAGGTTCGAATCCTGTCTTCTCCGTCGGATACGTCTATTGTTGAATAGACGTTTTTTTGCCCTTATATTTGGGGAGGAATGAGGTGTTATGGCTCGTCTTGATAAGGAAAAAATTGCTGATATTAAGGCTAGTGTTAATATTGTTGATGTGATTTCACAATATGTTCACTTGTCGAAATCTGGGACGCATTATTTGGGTTTGTGTCCATTTCATGGGGAGAAAACGCCGAGTTTTAATGTGAATGCAGCTAAGCAGTTTTTTCATTGTTTTGGTTGCGGTAAGTCGGGCGATGTGTTCAGATTTTTGGAGGAATATAAGCAGGAGACTTTTATTGAGGCGGTTAAGGAGATTGCTGATTCTGCTGGAATTGAGCTTACGGTTGATGAGTCGCCAAGGCGGGAGAACCCGAATCAGGCACTTTATGATTTGCATAATCAGGCGGCGCGGATTTATCATACGATGTTGACCTCGACTGAGGAGGGAGCTAAGGCTCGCTTATATTTGGCTGAGCGTGGTATTTCAGATGCTATGATTGAACAGTTTAATATTGGTTTGAGTTTGTCTGACCTTGATTTTTTCTATCAGAGTGTTAAGCATAAATTTGAGGAAGCTGTACTTGCAAATTCTGGTTTAGTGACTTTTGCTGAAAATCGAATTTTTGATAGTTTTCGGGGGCGGATTATGTTCCCGCTTAATAATGAGTTTGGACAGGTTATTGCTTTTTCTGGTCGCATTTGGCGGTCGGAAGATTTAGATAATAAGCAATTGGCTAAGTATAGAAACTCTACGTTGACACCAATTTTTAACAAATCTGAAGCGCTGTACAACCTTGACAAAGCTAAAAATAGTATCAAAAAGTTGCATGAAGTTTATCTTATGGAGGGCTTTATGGATGTTATTGCGGCGGCTGAGAATGGTCTTTCTAATGTCGTGGCGAGTATGGGGACGGCGTTGACGGTTGAGCATGTCAAGAAACTTAGGCAGTTGGCGCAGAAATTTGTTCTGGTTTATGATGGCGATAAGGCAGGTCAGAATGCGATTTTTAAGGCTTTGAATTTGTTAGAGGCGAATGATGAGGTTGAGATTGTTCGGATTCCTGATGGGCTTGATCCTGATGAGTATAACAAGCTATATCCTAGGGCGCTTGCGCCTTTAATGGTCAATAGCCGTTTGGCGCCAGTTGAGTTTCTCATGGATTATCTACGCCCTGAAAATTTATCAAATTTGCAGTCACAACTTGAATTTATTGATTTAATGGCAGCGAAAATTGCTGCGGTTAAATCTTTGACGGCGCAAGATGCGTATGTTAAGAGATTAGTTGAGATTTTGCCTGATTTCGAGTATAATCAAGTAGAGGCTGCTGTCAATCAGCGACGGCAAAATGTTGTTGAAAGGCAAGAGATACTTTCTGAGGAACAGTTTTATTTTGATGATGGCTTGGCACCGCCACCTTTATCTGATGAGTTTGGCTATTTGCCTGATTTTCAGGATGTTTCTGAGTTTCAATTTCAGCCACCAGTCCAGCAACAAGCACAGTTTCAGTTACAAGAGGTAATGTTTTCTCCGCCTCAAAAGTTGTCGCGGATTGAAATTTCGGAAAGTCATTTATTACATCGGATGATTTACCATTCTCATGTACTTAAGAGAATTATGTCGGAGCCGAATTTTCAGTTTGTACACAAACGTTATCAACAACTTTTTGAGGTGCTGAAAACTTTGGAGAAGGTGGACGAGCCGATTTTGTCGGCTCATTTGACAGAACGTTCAGTAGATGAAGAGTTAGCAACATTTTATGAAATTTTATCATCTGTCAATGTGCCAGATGAGGTAGCGGATCAGGAAATTGAAGACCTGCTAAAAAATTTCGTCAAGGCAACAAAACAATCACAATTAGAGGCGCTCAAGGGGCAGCTTGAACAAGCAAAACAGGCTGGAAATAAGGCATTGGAGTTACAATTAACCTTACAAATCATTGCTCATAAACAACAGGATGGGGTATAATATTGGCAGAAAAAACTAAAGTAAATAAAAAAATTGGTCAAGCATTTAACGTGGCGGTTGCGGAATTTATTCGTGATCATAAAAAAATTGCTCAGGCGGTTGATGATGATATTACGACTGAATTGGTAGCGGAGTTTGAGTTAGATGCGGAGGCAATTGAGAAGTTGTTGACGAAGATTCAGGATGCGGGCATTTCGATTGTTGATAAGGACGGCAATCCGTCGGTTATGGCGCTTGAAAAGACTAAAGTTGATGAAGAAGCTGCTGATGAGGAAATTGAAGAAATCGTGACGAATGTGCGGATTGATGATCCTGTCCGTATGTATTTGAAAGAGATTGGTCGTTTTCCGTTGCTGGCGTTTGATGAGGAAACTCGTCTAGCTGAAGCCATTGTCGCAGGTGGTGAAGAGGGTGAAATGGCTAAGCAGATGCTAGCTGAGGCGAATCTGCGTTTGGTGGTGTCAATTGCTAAGCGTTATAGTGGTCGTGGCATGCAGTTTCTTGATTTGATTCAAGAGGGGAATATGGGCTTGATGAAGGCGGTTGATAAGTTCGACCATACTAAGGGGTTCAAGTTTTCGACTTATGCGACTTGGTGGATTCGTCAAGCGATTACGCGTGCAATTGCGGATCAAGCGCGGACGATTCGGATTCCTGTGCATATGGTTGAGACGATTAACAAGCTGATTCGGATTCAGCGTCAACTTTTGCAAGATTTAGGTCGTGATCCGAGTCCTGAGGAGATTGGTAAGGAAATGGATCTCAAACCTGAACGTGTTCGAGAGATTTTGAAGATTGCGCAAGAACCTGTGTCTTTGGAAACACCGATCGGTGAGGAAGATGATTCACATCTAGGCGATTTTATTGAAGATGATGCGATTGAAAGTCCTGTGGACTATACCAATCGTGTGATGTTACGTGAGCAGTTGGATGAGGTCATGGATACATTGACTGACCGTGAGGAAAATGTCTTGCGCATGCGTTTTGGCTTGGATGACGGTCGTATGCACACTTTGGAAGATGTTGGTAAGCAGTTTAAGGTAACGCGTGAACGGATTCGGCAGATTGAGGCAAAGGCTTTGAAGAAACTCCGTCATCCGCGTCGGAGCAAGCAATTGAAAGATTTTATGTAATTGGTGATCAACTATAGAAATTTAGTTACAGTCCTGAAAAATCGGTTTATTTTAATAGGTGTTTATCATTGATTTTATTAACATTTAGAGGCTGGGACAAAAGTCTCTAAAATAGAGGAATCGCATAAAATTCGTTTTTGAAAACGTTGATTTTATGCGGTTTTTCTATTTTATAGTTAGCTAAATTCTGCTAATTTTCGACTTTTGTCCTAGCCTCTTTTGTTGTGTTAAATGTAAGATATTCCTATATAATTGTCTTATAATAAATGAAATGATGATGTTATTAAACACGGTCGTTTCATAAATTTAATTTATCAAACAACATCACAAATTTCCAATAACAGCACACAAAACACGCTCATTTAACAAGCACTGTAAAAGATTTTGTTTCACACTTTTCTTCTTGTTTTTCTT
>NZ_BLLI01000101.1 GCF_011170085.1 Pseudolactococcus hodotermopsidis
TAGATTCAAAGGTTGGACGTTTAACGCCAACTAGACGTTTAAAATGGCTATCGCTGAGTTTGCTGAGGGATTCATAGTTCATGACTATAGTATAACAAATTTTTTTATTTTTGGGAGAAGTCTAATAAAAAACACTTCAGCTATCAAATCCGAAGTGTTTTTCAAAAAAGATTAAAACTTAGTTTCTCCAAGTGCTGCTTGTGCGGCAAGGTTGAGCATAGACCATTGACGGTCAAGACCTGGTTGGAAGAAGAAGTCAGCCTCAGCCAACTCTTCAAGGGTCATACCCGCTGTAATTGCAAGTGCCAAAGTATTGATCTGCGCCGTCACATCATAAGTTGACATCACTTGACCACCAAGAATTTTATGCGTTGTTTCGTCAAAGTTGAGTTTCACAAAAATATCAGTGTTGCCGTCATTTTTTACAAAAGTTGGGCGCAATGTATCTTTAAAGAAATGACCAGCTATCTTCACGTCAGAACGTGCTGCTGAAAAGTTATTTAGACCTGTCATAGCAAACTTGTAACCAAAAACAGTCAAGGCGCTTGTTCCCAAAACACCACGGAATTTTTCAGTTGGGACATTATTTTCAATGTTACGCACAACATAGCGCGCTTCACGACGAGCAGTTGAGGCCAACGCAACTGGTGTGTGTGTTTGACTGGCAAGATTAAGTGGCAAAATCGCATCGCCGACTGCATAAACATCTTTGGCAGATGTGCGCAAATAGTCGTCAACCTTGATTTGACCACGTTCTTCAAGGTCAACCAAACCTTTAAGCCATGCTGTGTTTGGCGTCACACCTGCTGCCACAATAACCAAATCAGCCGCAATCGTGCCGTTTGATGTCTCAACACCTGTCACAGCAGTGTCGCCTGTTAATCCTGTGATTTTAGCACCAAGTTCAAGCGCTACACCATTTTTCTCAAAAACAGGCGCTAAAATATCCGTCAATTCTTTGTCAAGATAGTTGCCAAGAACATCATCAATCATGTCAATAATTGTCACTTTTTTACCAGCTTCAGCGAAAACCTCAGCTGCTTCAACGCCGATATAGCCAGAACCGATGACAACAACATTTTTCACGTCTTTATTTTCAAGTTTTTCCTTGATTTTAAGTGCCCAAGCACGACCACGCATGAAGAAAACATTTTCCAACTCTGTGCCCACAACTGGCAAAGCAGCTGGCGTCACGCCTGACGACAAAATGAGTTTGTCATAAGTATCAACAAAAACATCATCAGTCGCCAAGTTTTTAACCGTAACTTCTTTTTTAGTTGCATCAAACGTCAACACTTCATGCTGCGCTTTAACCTTACCACCACGTTTTTCAATGTCCTCAGGACGGAAATTGCGAACATCATCAACATCTGTTACTTTATCCTCAAGGAAAAGTTGCATACCACATGATAAAAATGAGATAAAATCTCCTTTTTCATAAATTGTCACATCAGCACCTTCGTACTTGTCCAAAAGTTCCAAGGCTGATTGGTGTCCACCATGGCTTGCACCCACAATAACGACTTTCATAAATTCTCCTCAATACGCATAATGGCGCATTTCTTCTATTTTATTTGTGATACTATTTACATGATAACGTATCGAAAACGTTTTCGCAAATTATTTGCTTGGAAATTTTTGACTTATTTTGCTGATGAAATCATAACTTCTACCATGAGGAATCGTAAAGAGCTATGCACCCAACTACATAGCTCTTTTTACACTTATTTAAACCGCCTGACGGCGATTTTCAGCATTTTATTCAACAGAAAAAAGATAAGGATAAACAGGTTGTCCGCCATTGAAAATCTCAACTTCGACATCTGGATAGTCATCGCTAAGCTCTTCTGCCAAAGTTTCAGCTAATTTGCGCTTGCCGTCAGCTCCAACATAAATGCTAACAATCTCCGCATCATCATTTTCAGCCAACATCTGCGCAAAAGTTGCCGTCAAAACAGCATGAATATTTTTTTCAGACACAACAATTTTGTTGTCAACCATACCGAGCCAATCGTTTTTGCGAATCTCAAGTCCGTCAATGGTTGTATCTCTAACCGCGTTGGTAACTTGACCACTGATGACTTCCGAGAGATTTTCAGTCATATCAGCTGCATTTTCAGCCAAAGTTTTACTTGTCTCAAAAGCAAGCAAGGCTGTCAGACCTTGTGAAACGGTCTTAGATTCAACAACTTTAGCAGGAACATTGACAACATCTGCCGCAGATTGTGCTGCCATGAAAATATTTTTGTTGTTTGGCAAGATGATCACATTACGTGCGTTGACTGTTTCAATCGCTTTGACAATATCTTCAGTCGACGGATTCATCGTCTGACCACCAGAAATCACGTAATCAGCACCCATATCTTTGAAAATCTTCGCTAAACCGCCTCCCGCAGCGATTGCAATCACTGCAAACTCTTTGATTTCAGCTGATTTTGTAGGTTCAGACGCATTTTCTTTGATAACTTGCGCATCGTGTTGTTCGCGCATATTGTCAACCTTGACCTTGACCAAAGCGCCATATTTCAGTCCCTCTTGCATGACAATGCCGGGGTCTTCAGTGTGAACGTGAACCTTAACAATCTCATCATCATTGACCACCAAAAGCGAATCACCGATTTCATTGAGATAGTTTCTGAACTCGTCGTAATCAAAGGTTTTCTTAGCCGTCGGACCTTGACCGAGTGCCACCATGATTTCCGTGCAGTAGCCAAACTTGATGTCCTCAGTCGCAACGTGCCCCGCCACCGATTTATGATGTTCGGCATTGACCATCTCATCCATGACCGCTGGTGTCGCCTCGAACTCCTCGCTTGCGATGTACTCACCTGTTGCAGCCGCAACAAACCCCTCATAGATGTAAACCAAGCCTTGCCCGCCCGAGTCAACAACGCCGACTTCTTTTAGCACTGGCAACATGTCTGGTGTTTTTGCCAAAGCAACTTTTGCGCCGTTCAATGCCGCACGCAAAATCTCAACCGCATCGTCAGACTCCGCCGCTTTTTTGTTGGCAAATGCTGCAGCACCGCGAGAAACCGTGAGAATTGTTCCCTCAACAGGTTTCATGACCGCTTTATATGCCACTTCGACACCATTTTGAAAAGCCTTAGCTAAATTTTCAGCGGTAAATTCTTCCTCATCTTTGATTGCTTGACCAAAACCACGGAAAAGTTGAGATAAAATAACACCAGAATTGCCACGTGCCCCCATGAGCAAACCTTTTGACAGCACAGCAGCAACTTCGCCAACCGTCTGCGCTTGCGTATCAGCAACAGCTTTTGCGCCATTGGTAATCGTCATCCCCATATTTGTCCCAGTATCACCATCGGGAACAGGAAAGACATTCAGCGAATTGACGTATTCAGCTTGCTTATTCAGACGTGTACTTGCCGCTTGAATCATTTCTTGAAACAAGCCTGCATTGATTGTATTTGCCATTTATTCAGCCACCACTTTCACATTTTGCACAAAAACATTGACAGAGTTCGCCGTGATACCAAGTTGATTTTCAAGGTTAAACTTCACGCGCTCTTGCACATTTTTCGCGACCTCAGAGATTCTCACACCGAATGAGACAACAACATAAATATCAACATCAACACCTTGCTCAGTCGCTGAAATCACGACACCACGCGCATAATTTTCTTGGCGCAAAAGCGTTTTGAAATTGTCCTTGACAGCGTTTTTACTGGTCATGCCAACCACACCAAAAATTTCAGTCGTTGATGCGCCAACAATAGTTGAAATGACATCATTGTCAATCTCAACTGTCCCATTTTTCGTTTTTATTGTAACAGTCATTATTTTTCCTCGTTTAGATAAATTTTATTAAATCGCTATCCTCATTTTACCATTATTTTAGGAAATAAAAAAGCCGTGAAGTTTTCCCACGGTTTTTTCAATTAAACACGTTCAACTGAAAGGTTTTTAAGCGCACGAGCTGATGCCCATACTGTTTTAACTTTACCGTTTTCAACGATTTTGATTTTTTGCAAGTTAGGTTTCACTTGTTTCTTTGTTTTGTTCATTGCATGTGAACGGTTGTTTGCTGATGAAGTCTTACGACCTGTAAAGTAACATACTTTAGCCATGATTATATCTCTCCTGTTTAATTTTTGTTAGTCATTTTGATAACACACTAGAACATTATACCATATTTTAGGGTAAAATCAAGTGGTTTCGCTATTATTATTTTCTTATCATTCGAAAGTGATAATGTCCTAAGTAGGTCGAAACATAAAATGTCCCAAATGTTAAACTAATACTTATGAAAAGGATATTACTCACTGTGAATGAATTGAAAAAGTATCGTGTTATCAAG
>NZ_BLLI01000102.1 GCF_011170085.1 Pseudolactococcus hodotermopsidis
ATACGGCATTAGTTTTGACACGAACTTTAAATTCACCTGCAGATGGATTACCCTCTATAGCCGTACTAATAATCTTCGGTGCTTCATAAACTTGCAAGTTATTATTAACCGCTACCGCTGCTTGCTTGTCACCATTGTAAGCATAAGCTTGAACATGATACGAACCACTCTGATTTTTGTGATTTGCACCATCAAAGGTTGCCAAGTACTCACCGTCCTTGACTTTACTTGCTACATACCATTTCAAATCATCTTGACCATTAGCGTCCGACCAGATGGGAACTTTTACCGAAGTAACATCTCCACTCGTCTTAACCCGAACATTAAACTTACCTGCATTTGGTGTACCTTCAATACTCGTGCTTATTATTTTAGGTGCTACTAAATTAGCAACCAAACTATTAGGACGTAAAACAGCAGTTACTTGTCCGTTAGAAGGCTTATTATAATTTGTCACGGTTGTTAGTTTAGCTGCACCTGGGTTCTGCTCAAGAACAACCATACTGGTTCCAGATACACTATAAACAATAGCAACGTGACCGTAGCCACCGCCACCGCCATTCCAAATCACAATATCGCCAGTTTTAGCAACAAATCCAGATGAATAATTAATTCGCGTATACCCATTCGGAACTGCTTGACTAGCATAATCTTTTGCACCGCCTGTAATACTACATGTTCCAATATCATAACGTAAAAATTCAGCAGAATATTTACGTACCAAGTCAACACATTGCGCACCATACGATCCATCATAATCAATAGCTTGCCCTTTCATCGTATCCATCCAAGCTTGGGCTTGACTAGCTGTTAGCGTTGCTCGCACACGAGGCGGTAGCCGTAGCTGGTCATCACGATCTTTGGATGGTTTCAGCTGGCTATCATCCAAGATAGATTGTGGTGTTGTGTTATCAGCGTGGCTAATGGTAGCAGTCCCCGCCAAACATAACACAACAGCAGATGACAAAGTCACCTTCTTCAAAAGTGTTTCAAGTTTCATTTTAATTTCTCCATTTCTACTTTCGCTGCGCTTGGGCGAATTAATAAGGTTGAAAACGAGTGCGCACTCACATTTTATTAGCTAATGAATTTAATAGTACTAGACTTAGTGTACTAAATTAAATAATATTATGCAAGTAATAGTATTAAATCTAGTGTATTAAATTGCATTTTCTACGAATTTATTTAAAAAATGTGTAAAATACTGTCAAGAATCTATCTTTTGACGGTATTTTCACTATTCTAAAACGGCAGTTCCTCAGCCTCCAATTCCACGTCTAGCGTTTCAACTTGATTCTCACGCAAAGCAACGGCTGCACGACTTTCCAACAGATTAAACTGATGGCACAAAATTTCCGTGACATAATGTGTCACGCCAGCCTTATCCTCATAACGACGACTACGAATCTCGCCCTCAATCGAAACCAAACTGCCTTTTTTCGCATAAGAGGCAAACATTTCCGCCGATTTACCCCAAATAACAACTGAGATAAAATCAGCCTCACGCTCACCATCAGCATTCTTAAACTGCCGATTAACAGCCAAAGTCACGCGCACGACAGACTTGTCACTCGGTGTCTTACGCAACTCAGGCGGCGCCGTCAAGCGCCCGATTAACAAACTTTTGTTCATCATATAAAAAATCCTCCTACTTACTTATACGTAATTTAGGAGGAATTTGCTCAAATTATTTTAAATTTTTTTATTTATGCCAATGTTTCGCCGAATCAAAAGCAGTGCCAACCACTTCGCTAAGCGCTAATTCAATAATCCCACGCTTTTGTGGCGCATTAGGAAGTGCAAGTTCTCGTGGACTTGCCATCATGCCAAAACTTGCCACACCACGTAACTGACCCGCAAAAATCAGCGCACCATTTGGCATCATGCTACCGGGTAACGCTACAATCGTTTTCAATCCCACGCGCGCATTTGGCGCACCAGCAACAATTTGAATTGTTTCATCTTCTGAAACTCTCACTTGCGCAATATTAAGGTGGTCAGAATCTGGATGCGCCACCAATTCAACGATTTCCCCGACAACAAATTTTGGTTTCGTATCCAGTACCAAACGATCAGAAAATCCTGCTGTTTTGATTTCAACGTTAAGCTTATCAATATTTTCAGCAGTCAAAGTTACTTGTCCATTTTCTGAGATTGGAAAAAGTGTTGACACGTCAAAAAAATTCCATGCAACCGTTTCGCCATTATCTTGCCGAGAAATTTTTGTCACGTTACCAATACGCGTTGCTGTCAATTTTTCGCCCTGATTATCGCCTGTAATCAGCATCAAAACATCAGTCAAATGTGTGTTATAAATCGCAATCATTTTCTTTCTACTCCTGTCAAAAATTCATTGATTTCATCTTTTGTTTTGCGTAATTTGTTGACCAAACGCTCTGTTTCCTTGCCATTTTCAATAACGACAAAACTTGGAATGCCCATAATCCCCCATTCAACCGCAACATCCAGATAGACGTCACGGTCAACCTCAATAAAGGTATACTCTGGGTGCGATTTCTCAATTTCAGGCATAGCTGGTTTGATAAAACGGCAATCGCCACACCAATCCGCCGTAAAAAAGAAAACGTTTTTCCCTGTTTCGACATATGTAGCCAACTCGGCAACACTTTTAGGAATAATCATCTCAAACCTCCAATGTTTCAACAATTTTCAAAGTCTGTGCATCAATCTCAAACGTTGTTACACTACCATCCACACGTACAATGCCACCCGCATGGACAGATTCAAAAAGCGGTTCTTCCATGAGCCAGCTTGTTAAAATATCATGATACATAAAATGTTGTTTCGCAACTGTCAGTAAATCGCGCAGATTTTTGTCCCTACGCTTTTGGTAAATGGCACGCGCACTCGTCACAGCCGTAAGACCAACAAGCACACCAACCCCGATTTTCAAAATTTTTCTCATATTGATTATTTTACCATATTTTTTATATTCTCGCTGATGCTCGTCACAGTTTTTTAGTCTCAAATTTGGTATGATTAAAGAAAGACATTGAGAAAGGCATTATTTTTTATGACAATCACATTTGATAAAATCAAAGAAATCACGGAAATTCAAGCGACTTCTGGTTTTGAGCACCCCATGCGTGACTTTATGCGCGAAAAAATCACACCTCTTGTTGATGAAGTCGAAACTGACGGTCTTGGCGGCATTTTCGGGATTAAGCACTGTGCTGATACGACTGCGCCAAGGATTATGGTAGCGGGTCACATGGATGAGGTTGGGTTCATGGTCAGCGCGATTAAAGCTGACGGAACGCTACGCGTTGTGGCACTCGGCGGCTGGAATCCGCTCGTTATTTCAGCGCAACGTTTTACTTTGTTGGCTAGAAATGGTGCAGAAATTCCTGTGATTACAGGTGGCATTCCGCCACATTTGATGCGGGGAGCGAGTGGTACGCCTAGCCTTCCCAAAGTTGAAGATGTTATTTTTGATGCAGGTTTTGCAAATAAAACCGAGGCTGAAAGTTTCGGTGTTCATCCAGGTGCTGTCATCATTCCCAAAACAGAAACGATTCTTACCGCCAATCAGAAAAATGTCATCAGTAAAGCGTGGGATAACCGTTACGGCTGTCTCATGGTGACCGAACTTCTGGCATATCTGAGTCATCAGAAGATTGAGCTACCAAACACGCTGATTGCTGGGGCAAATGTCCAAGAAGAAGTTGGTCTGCGGGGGGCGCATGTTTCAACAAGCAAGTTCGAACCAGATTTATTTTTCGCTGTTGATTGCTCGCCCGCACAGGATACTTTTGATGCCAATGCTGACGGGCGCATTGGTAATGGCACTTTAATTCGAGTATTTGATCCTGGTCATATTCTTTTGCCAACAATGCGAGATTTCTTGCTTGATACGGCTGAATCTGCTGGCATAAACTATCAGTACTATGTGTCAAAAGGCGGCACAGATGCAGGCGCTGCACATTTAAAATCAACTGGTATTCCATCGACAACGATTGGCGTTTGCGCGCGCTATATTCACAGTCATCAGACCTTATTTTCATTAGAAGATTTCGATACAGCTCAAGCATTTTTGCGAGAAATTGTCGTGAAATTAGACCGCTCTACTGTTGATTTAATTCGTGGTAATTGACTGAGATTAAAAAATCAGAACCCGTTTTCGAGTTCTGATTTTTTTAATAGACTTCTCCCGAAATTAAATTTCGAAATTGATAATACCACAAATTAAGGACGCCCGAAGTAAGTGCCTCTTTCTTCGATTACGATATTTCTGAGCCATACACTTAAAGGTTTTGATTTTAGC
>NZ_BLLI01000103.1 GCF_011170085.1 Pseudolactococcus hodotermopsidis
TTAATTTGTGGTATTATCAATTTCGAAATTTAATTTCGGGAGAAGTCTATTAAAAAACAAGCAACTAATCAGTTACTTGCTTTATAGGGGAAAGGAGTTTCCCACACGATTTGACAAAGAGCCAAAATTCGCTACTTGTTCTTCTTGACTAGCCTTATCAAAGGAGGTTGATACCTACTTCGTTAAGTTTTTTAACAGGAAATTCAGTGGGACTAACTGTCTTTTTCTCGCCTGTCAGTGTTTTGATGGTAATACTTTTTGTTGTCGCATCACCGACAAAAGTAATCTCATCATCTGGTGTTAAAATGTCAAATTTCTTGCTTGATTGCTGATTATCATTGTTTGGTCGCAAGTCAGCAATGTTGATTTGCTTAGCAAAGCCTTTTTTCGTGGCAATTGCAAACTTGATGTCCGTGTCAAATTTATCAACAATTTTAGCAAAAATAGGTTTTTCATTTTTGGCAATCTTAGTTGAAAGTTCACTGATATGTTGTCCCTTTACATCCAATGCAAGATTTTTCAGCTTATCAATCGGGCTATAAAGCACATTACCAAGATTTGTGAAAATGAGAACATTTTCAGACTGACGTCCTTTTTCAGCAAAACACATGCTGTCTTTATTTCTGATACCATTGATGTCGTCGCTAGACAAACCTCTAGCTTTCGAGCGCTTGATGTGACCGTTTTTACTCAAAGTCACGAGTACCTCACGGCGCGCAAGAATCGCGATAGCCGCTGCCCCAGTCAGGAAAGCACCGAGAATACCGACTGCAAATGGTGTCGTTTTTAAAGCTGTTGACGGAATAGTTGGCATTGTTTTTCCTGGTGCCTTTCCAATATCAGAAGGCTTTTTACCAGCTGTGTTTGGAATATTATTGCCGCCAACGTCTGGCGTTTGAGCTTGAGGAATTGTACCCTCGCCGTAAGGTTTGTCATCAAATTCATTTTTAATGCCATCGCCGTCAATGTCATCGTCAAATTCATTTTTGATGCCGTCGCCGTCTATGTCGTCGTCAATGTATTCGCCTGCTGTCCATTGACCGTCGCCGTTTTCATCTATCCAATTCGGTTTGCCGTCATTGTCAATGTCTGGTGTTTGAGCTTGAGGGATTGTTCCATCGCCGTAAGGTTTGTCATCAAATTCATTTTTAATGCCATCGCCGTCAATGTCATCGTCAAATTCATTTTTGATGCCGTCGCCGTCTATGTCGTCGTCAATGTATTCGCCTGCTGTCCATTTGCCGTCGCCGTTTTCATCTATCCAATTCGGTTTGCCGTCATTGTCAATGTCTGGCGTTTGAGCTTGAGGAATTGTACCCTCGCCGTAAGGTTTGTCATCAAATTCATTTGGAATGCCATCGCCGTCAATATCATCGTCAAATTCATTTTTGATACCATCGCCGTCTATGTCGTCGTCAATGTATTCGCCTGCTGTCCATTTGCCGTCGCCATTTTCATCTATCCAATTCGGTTTGCCGTCATTGTCAATGTCGGGCGTTTGAGCTTGAGGAATTGTACCCTCGCCGTAAGGCGTGTCATCTACTGCATTTGGAATACCATCGCCGTCAATATCATCGTCAAATTCATTTTTGATGCCGTCGCCGTCTATGTCGTCGTCAATGTATTCGCCTGCTGTCCATTTGCCGTCGCCGTTTTCATCTATCCAATTCGGTTTGCCGTCATTGTCAATGTCGGGCGTTTGAGCTTGAGGGATTGTTCCCTTGCCATAAGGCGTGTCATCTACTGCATTTGGAATACCGTCGCCGTCAATGTCATCGTCAAATTCATTTTTGATGCCGTCGCCGTCTATATCGTCGTCAATGTATTCGCCTGCTGTCCATTGACCGTCGCCGTTTTCATCTATCCAATTCGGTTTGCCGTCATTGTCAATGTCGGGCGTTTGAGCTTGAGGAATTGTACCCTCGCCGTAAGGCGTGTCATCTACTGCATTTGGAATGCCATCGCCGTCAATGTCATCGTCAAATTCATTTTTGATGCCGTCGCCGTCTATGTCGTCGTCAATGTATTCGCCGGCTGTCCATTTGCCGTCGCCGTTTTCATCTATCCAATTCGGTTTGCCGTCATTGTCAATGTCGGGCGTTTGAGCTTGAGGGATTGTACCCTCGCCGTAAGGTTTGTCATCAAATTCATTTGGAATGCCATCGCCGTCAATGTCATCGTCAAATTCATTTTTGATGCCGTCGCCGTCTATGTCGTCGTCAATGTATTCGCCTGCTGTCCATTTGCCGTCGCCGTTTTCATCTATCCAATTCGGTTTGCCGTCATTGTCAATGTCTGGTGTTTGAGCTTGAGGGATTGTTCCCTCGCCGTAAGGTTTGTCATCAAATTCATTTTTAATGCCATCGCCGTCAATATCATCGTCAAATTCATTTTTGATGCCGTCGCCGTCTATGTCGTCGTCAATGTATTCTCCGTCATCCCATTGACCATTACCATTGGTATCAACCCAGTTGGCTATGCCGTCGTTATCGTTGTCAATCGTCTGTTTCAGATTATCTGGTCGAAGTGGATCCGTGCCTGCAATGATTTCATCGCCGTCGGTTATACCATCGCCGTCCGTATCTGAGTCAAATGGGTTTGTACCCGCTGCCTCCTCCTCACTGTTTGTGAGACCGTCGCCGTCTGGATCACCTATCAGCCAGTCGCTCTCGGAGTCGTAGGTTGAATCCGAGGTTTCGGTCGAATCACTTAACTCTTCGGAAAGGCTGTCTGTTTCGGAGTCGGAGTCTTCTTCAGAGTCGCTATCTTCGGCGGAATCGCTATCTTCTTCCAAATCGCTGTCTTCGGCGGAATCGCTGTCCTCTACTGAATCGCTATCCTCGGCTGAATCGCTATCCTCGGCTGAATCGCTATCCTCGGCTGAATCGCTATCCTCGGCAGAGTCGCTTGCTTCTTCTGAAGCTAAATTCCTATCAGACTCTGAATCTTGTGTTGAGTCGCTGTCTTCGGCCGAATCGCTATCTTCTTCCGAATCACTATCTTCTTCCGAATCGCTATCTTCTTCCGAATCGCTATCTTCTTCCGAATCGCTATCTTCTTCCGAATCGATTGCTTCTTCCGAATCGCTTGCTTCTTCCGAATCGCTGTCCTCTACTGAATCGCTATCCTCTGCAGAGTCGCTTGCTTCTTCTGAAGCTAAATTCCTATCAGACTCTGAATCTTGTGTTGAGTCGCTGTCCTCGGCGGAATCGCTATCCTCGGCCGAATCGCTTGCTTCTTCCGAATCACTATCTTCTTCCGAATCACTATCTTCTTCCGAATCGCTGTCTTCTTCCGAATCACTGTCTTCTTCCGAATCACTGTCTTCTTCCGAATCACTGTCTTCTTCCGAATCGCTGTCTTCTTCTGAATCGCTATCTTCTTCTGAATCGCTATCTTCTTCTGAATCGCTATCTTCTTCTGAATCGCTATCTTCTTCTGAATCGCTATCTTCTTCTGAATCGCTTGCTTCTTCTGAATCGCTATCTTCTTCTGAATCGCTATCTTCTTCTGAATCGCTATCTTCTTCTGAATCGCTATCTTCTTCTGAATCGCTATCTTCTTCTGAATCGCTTGCTTCTTCTGAATCGCTATCTTCGGCTAAATCACTGTCTTCTTCCGAATCGCTATCTTCTTCTGAATCGCTTGCTTCTTCCGAGGCTAAATTTCTATCAGACTCAGAGTCTTGTGTTGAGTCACTGTCCTCAGCTGAATCACTATCTTCTTCCGAATCGCTGTCCTCGGCCGAATCGCTGTCTTCTTCCGAATCGCTGTCTTCTTCCGAATCGCTGTCTTCGGCAGAATCGCTGTCTTCGGCAGAATCGCTGTCTTCTTCCGAATCACTGTCTTCTTCCGAATCACTGTCTTCTTCCGAATCACTGTCTTCTTCCGAATCACTATCTTCTTCCGAATCGCTATCTTCTTCTGAATCGCTGTCTTCTTCCGAATCGCTGTCTTCGGCAGAATCGCTGTCTTCTTCCGAATCGCTGTCTTCTTCCGAATCGCTGTCCTCGGCCGAATCGCTGTCTTCTTCTGAATCGCTATCTTCTTCTGAATCGCTATCTTCTTCTGAATCACTGTCTTCTTCCGAATCACTGTCTTCTTCCGAATCACTGTCTTCTTCCGAATCACTGTCTTCTTCCGAATCACTGTCTTCTTCCGAATCACTGTCTTCTTCCGAATCACTGTCTTCTTCCGAATC
>NZ_BLLI01000104.1 GCF_011170085.1 Pseudolactococcus hodotermopsidis
AGAAGGTCTTCTGGCAGAGTGCCACCTATGCTTTCCTTGAAAAGCTTAAAATCATGACAATGCCCCTCAGCGAAGGCAAGACTCACGACACGATGAGTGGTCAAATCAAGCAAAACTTGTGTTTTCAAGGTATGTCGGTGTTTTTTTCCTGAATAGTGGTCACGTTGGTTTTTTTGGACGTTGAATTGGACTTTCTGTCACATCAATCGCAAACCAATGCTCCTTGTCTTTGACTCCCTCAATATCAAAACTCCCCTCTTCATGAAGCGTGTTTTCTACCCAAGTGATGGTTCTTGAGGCACATCAAAATCAAAAGCAATGAGGCGTTGAGTGGGATAATGCCGCCAATACCGTAAAGTGAGCAAAAGCTGATTTTCTAAACTCAGGCAACGTGGGCGCCCACCAGTCAGATGTTCTGCTTGATAAGCTTTGTTCAAAATTTCAAGCATATGAGTAAATGTCGAACGCTTCACACCAATAAGTTGTTTGAATAAACTGTCATTTAGGGAGCTAGTTTTTGCATAAATATCTGCCATAACATTCGTTTAACATTTTTTGTACGGTTTAGGAACAAGTCTAATAAATTTATAAGCCTTATAAGCATGAAAATACCCCATATTTAAAAGGTCTTGTTTATTTCTTGAACCATAACTGTCAATGTGGTGTTCACCCCTGATATGTTTCATCAGTGCATTTACTGATTTTCCTTTTTCTGCCAATTGTTCTCGCTTTCTCGGTACGTTATTAAAGAACTATACCACATTTAAAAGATTTATTCTATACTCGAAGCTATCTTTTAACTATAAAAAACAATAAAATAAAATAAAAAGTTACTATTTCAGCCACTCTAAAATTTTATGAATAAAATAATAATAAGATGTATATTATATTTTAAAAACGAGTAATTCCTTGAAGTTTATACGATTTCACTATAAAATAGCACTTTTCATCTAAATTTTGGATGAAATTCAAAGGTAGCTGAATAGTAACATAAAATATGTACTAAATAACAAAGTTTCAAAATCGGAACATTTAATTTAACAGACAATTTATTTTGATAAAATTAAGGAGTATCAGATTATGAATATTATTCTTTTGTTACAAAAAAAACACAGGAGGTGTCACAATGGCACAAATTAGCGTAACCCCAGAAGAGCTAAAAGAACAGGCTCAAGTCTACATTCGTTCAAAAGAAGAAATCGAAGCTACGATTCAAAATGTAAATAGCATGAACGACCTTATTCAAAATGAGTGGCAAGGTGCAGCTTTTGAGGCATACATTGAACAATACAAGCAACTTTACTCAAGTGTTCAAAAATTTGAAGAGTTATTGGCTGACATTAACCAACAGTTGATTAAATATGCTGATACTGTTGCAGAACGTGATGCTCAAGATGCACAAAGCTTTGGATTCTAAGATTTGGCGCCGAATGCGGCGCTTTTTTTACAAGAAGACTTGGACTATACTAGGTTTTCTTGCCCTATTTTCTGGCATGGTATTTTCTCCTGTAAATACTTCTGCGGATAGCGATGGGAATTTAAAGTTGAATACGGATGTGATTACTAATAATCAGATTCAAGCAGGTGGGAGTGGAGAGTTTCCTATTCGGGGTCATTTGTTCACGCAAGAGCTAGACGAACAATCTGAAAAACTTGAATCTGAACGCAATCAGTTGATTGATGATGTGAAAAATGTTGATTTTTCAGTCAAATCAAGTGATTCTAAAAATGATGATAAAGTAAAAAAACTTCTATTTCAAGAGTATCAACCACAGGTTATTATCGTTAAAGACCAAGAGGATAGTAAGCAATCAAATTGGTTTATGATGATGAATATTGTAATCATAGTTGTGCTTTTATCTGTCGGGATAGTCACAGGTAAATGGTGGACGAAAAGGAAGTTAAGAAAGGGTAAAAGTTGATTGAGATAACGCTCGTGTTAGATGGGAAAGAGCAAGATGTGCTTGTGCCTAGTAAAGTGACTTTTGGTCGATTGAAAGTTTTGGTAACGGAGTCTTTGGCTGAAAATGGTTTTAACTTGCCAAGTGACTATCAATTGGTTATCAAAGGGAAGTCATTTGAAATGGGACAGTTTGATTTGATTTCTGATTTTGCTCTGTCAAATGGCGATAGATTAGAAATTTTGTTAGGAGAAACAAGTGCAATTATTTAACGGAAAAGAAAAAATTGAATTAATCAATGAGAATAATAAAGTCCAAGTTTGGCTAGAGAAAACACAGTATGACAATGATTCTCTGTCTGTCATACAAAAATATGTTCAAGCTGAAGAAGTAGATGAAAAACTACTTATCACTTACGACTTACCCAAAACGGCAATTCCTTTTGGGCTACACGTTGCTGATAGTCAGACAAAACTTGACAAACTTTTGTTAGCAGATAAGGTCAGTCAGCTTGTTGATTTGACGGGCAAATATGCGATTCCATTTATTCATCCAAATACTGTATATTTAGACGGCGAACGTCTTTTTGTCGTTTATTCTGGCTTAGAAGACATGCTTGCGCCAGCGGTTGAATCGTCTGATTTATTTTTGAAAAATGTTAAAGCACTTATTTTATCAATATTTAATCAAAAATTGAGTTATGAAAAATTATTAGAGGGGTCATCTGCGCTGAATGATAAGTTTTTGCGTACTCTTGTCAAGGCAACAACTACTGAGGAAGTTTTTGAGCTTGTCAGAAAGGAACTAGCGGCGACACAGGAAAAAATTAGTCATACGAAACAGTTGGTTTCAAGACGAGGTTTTCAAACTTATCGTTTTGTGGGTACTTTTGCAATTATTGTTGCACTTGTTTTGAGTGGTTTCCTTTATCACTTTTTACAGGTTAATCAAAAACAAACTGCTATTATCAAGGCGCAAACGAGTTTTATGACCAATAATTATGCGCAAACGCAGACCGATTTGGAAAAATATAAGCCAAAAGACTTAACGAAGTCGGCGAAATATGTGTTGGCAATTTCAAGTATCAACTTGACAGATTTGACAGCGGCGCAAAAGCAGGCGATTTTGAACAATATTTCAATAAAATCTGACAATAACACGTTGGATTACTGGGTGTACGTTGGTCGTGGGAAGTTTGAGGCGGCGTTGAATTTGGCGCAAAACTTGGGCGATGACCAGTTGACTTTGCTTGCCTATACTGATTTGTATCAAGCAACTAAGCTCAATAATAAAATGGACGGCGCTAAGAAACAGAAACTTTTAGATGACTATAGTAAACAGATTGATGAATTGACTGAAAAACTAGGGAAGTAGGTAGGGTCATGAAGAAATCGAAGAAGGTAATCTTAGTTGTTTTGTTGCTAATTATTGGAATATTAGGAGTAAGAAAAATGAATGAACCGCAGCGTCAAGTTGAATTTTTGAAGAAACATGAAGATGAGATGACGGAATTTGTTAAGTTTCAGAACTCTAAGATTGAGAGTGTACAATTTGATTGGGAGTCAGTTGATTCAGGTATAACAGGGAATGGTACACCTCAAGGAGATGGAGAGTATCTTGAAATTAGTGGTACTTTTAATGGATTAAGTGATTCAAGTTGGATGCTTAGCTTTGCTATGGATAAAGGTAAAATAGTTTTTGAAAGTATGTCAATGCTACAACCACTCAGAGTAGGAGGAAAGATTTATGAGTAATTTATCAAATTTTGATAATATCTTTGCAGATTTAGCAGAGAGCGCTTATACTGGTAATCGACCAAATAATTTTCCTCCAAAATCAAAGTCTGAAACATCTGAGGAGTATGATTTTTCTCAAACGGTAACTGTTACAGATAAAAATAAAAATACTTCAATTACTCAAGGAGGGAAAAATCTACCCAATGATGGCAAAGTCTATCTCCAACCCGACCCAACCTTAGAAGTCCAAAGAACAGAATACCTAGTAGAGACAGGCTATGAAGAGTATGAAACACGGTCATATAAATCGGGAGAAAAAGGACTACTAACAGATTCCGAAGCGGGTTATAATTCGTACTATGTTACAGATACACCAAAATTAGATGGGACGACAAAAGATACTTATTTTGTTGTTCGTGGTAGTGATGGCATTGGTTTTTCTACGTTGAATGACTGGATAGATAATGATGCTGTGTTTGCCTTGACAGGTGCCTATATTCCGCAAGCTAAACTTGCAAACGAAGCTATGCAAGTCAAGGTTGATGAGATGGCAGTTG
>NZ_BLLI01000105.1 GCF_011170085.1 Pseudolactococcus hodotermopsidis
AACTTGATAACACGATACTTTTCCAATTCATTCACAGTGAGTAATATCCTTTTCATAAGTATTAGTTTAACATTTGGGACATTTTATGTTTCGACCTACTTAGGACATTATCACTTTCGAATGATAATTTTTGATTGTTTTTTTGAAAAACTCTTGTAAAAACATTCACATTATCGTATAATGTGAGTAAATGTAGAAAAGGAGAATTTGGCGCTAGATTTCAAATCTTAGCAGTGCCACTATCGAAAATATGGCAGAAGTAGAATCATTCCAACTCGACCACACAAAAGTTCTCGCACCTTACGTGCGTTTGATTGGCTCAGAAACAGGACCAAAAGGCGATATTATCACAAATTTCGATGTCCGTTTGGTGCAACCAAATGTCCAAGAAATACCAACAGCAGGACTACATACGATTGAACATCTTATGGCAAGCCTGATTCGCGACCGCATTGACGGCATGATTGATTTTTCACCATTTGGCTGTCGAACTGGTTTTCATATGATTATGTGGGGCGAACATACGTCTGAAGAAATTGCAAAAGTTATCAAATCTTCGCTCGAAGCTATTGTCACTGTTGTTGAATGGGCAGATGTGCCAGGCACAACGATTGAATCTTGCGGTAATTACCGCGACCACTCGCTTTGGACAGCCAAGGAATGGTCTGCGCTTATTCTCAAACGTGGCATTTCTAGCGATCCATTTATCAGAAAGGTGATTTAACATGAACAAAAATCGGAAACAGCTCACACAACTAACAACTGCAGCGCTCTTAACGGCGCTTGCCATTCTTATCCCACAAGTCATGCCGAAAATCGTCATCCCACCCGCCAGTTTCACACTTGCAAGCCATGTACCGATTATGATTGGTATGCTGATTTCACCACTCGTTGCGGTCATCGTTGCACTCGGCTCAACACTTGGCTTTCTAATTTCAGGTCTACCGATTGAAATCACATTCCGCGCCCTTACCCACGTCATCTTCGCTCTCGGTGGCTCTATTTTCCTTTGGAAGCACCGCAATTACACGCACGGCGTTAAGTTTCAAATTTTCAATATCGTGATTGCATTGATTCATACCTTGTGTGAGGTGGCAATCGTTGCTTTCCTTTTGACAACGGGCTTTAGCAATCTTAACGGTAGAAGTCTTACCTCGCTTTTTATCGTTCTCGGTATCGGCGGATTTATCCATTCTATCATTGATTTCAATATCGCTATGTTTCTCATGCAAGCAATTAACAAAGTTTATCCGTTTGAGATTTTAAAAGAAAAGCCAACATTGACGCTTAATAAAACAACACAAAAATAAACGCAAAAAAATCATCAGATGTGAGTTCTGATGATTTTTCTTATCTGATTATTTCTCAGTCAATGAATCAAGACCTGGCAAGACTTTGCCCTCAAGCAATTCCATAGAAGCACCACCACCAGTAGAGATCCATGAGAATTTGTCAGCATAGCCAAGATTAATCGCAGCAGCAGCCGAATCGCCTCCACCGATAATTGATTTCACGCCTGGTTGCTTAACGATTGAGTCCATGACACCGATTGTCCCAGCTTGGAAGTCAGGGTTTTCAAAAACACCCATTGGCCCATTCCAGACAACTGTTTTAGCGCCCTCAAGTTCTTTGTCAAATTTTGCGATAGATTTTGGACCAATGTCAAGCCCTAGGAAGCCTGCATCAACAGCTTCTCCATCGGTATCTTTAACTTCAGTGTAATCTACAAACGCATTTGCCTCTTTTGAGTCAGTTGGCAAGATAAGTTTACCATTTGCTTTTTCAAGCAATGCTTTCGCAATATCAAGTTTATCTTCTTCAACAAGCGAGTTACCGATTTCGATACCTTGCGCTTTGTAGAATGTATAAGTCATACCGCCACCGATGATAACTTTATCTGCTTTTTCAAGCAAGTTTTCAATAACACCGATTTTGTCAGAAACTTTTGAGCCACCAAGAATCGCAACAAATGGGCGAACCGGTGCTTCAACTGCTTCTTTGATATAAGCAATTTCATTTTCAAGGAGGAATCCTGCAACGGCTTTATCAACATTTGCAGAAATACCAACATTTGAGGCATGCGCACGGTGAGCTGTACCGAAAGCATCGTTGACGAAGATTCCATCGCCAAGACTTGCCCAATATTTGCCAAGTTCAGCATCGTTTTTAGATTCTTTCTTGCCGTCAATATCTTCAAAACGCGTATTTTCAACAAGCAAGATTTCGCCGTCTTTAAGCGCGTTAATCGCATTTTCAAGCTCAGCGCCACGCGTTGTGCCAGTGAAAACAACTTCTTGACCAAGTTTTTCAGAGAGTGCTTTGGCAACTGGCGCAAGAGATTTGCCAGCTTTGTCAGCCTCTTCCTTGACACGACCAAGATGAGAGAAGAGAACCGCGCGCCCACCTTGCTCAAGGATATACTTGATTGTCGGCAGTGCCGCCGTGATCCGGTTATCGTTCGTGATAACGCCGTCTTTCAAAGGCACATTAAAGTCCACGCGCACGAGCACTTTCTTGCCTTTCAAATCAACGTCTTTTACAGTAAGTTTAGCCATTTGATGTTGCCTCCGTTTTGATTTTTAGTTTGCAAGTATATTATATCACAAAATGCGGTTGAGGCGCAAGATTGACAGAAATCCAAATTTAATAACGGAAGTTTTATCATTTTGCAAATTCAAAAGTCAACTTCGCCTCTTCATCAAAACTTGTCACAATATCACGATAAAATTCTTTTGCTGATTCTTCCAAAAGGTCTTGGTACTGTGTGATGTATTTTTCTTGCCCTTTCTCATCTAACAAATCACTAATCATCTCAGCGGTATCAACTTTAGCCGTGGTAAAACTCAGCACACCATTCTTTTCAGCAGCTACTTCAAACTTAGCATTGCTGTGACCAATGAAAATAAACTTAGGAATCTCAATTTTATACGTCTTATTGCCCGTATCTGTAATTTTCACATTTTTTCCGTCAATGCCAAGTTTCGCCTCAAAACTTGATTTTAGAAAAGTTTTCTTACTTGTCCCAGGCACTTTAAGACCAAATATTTTAGACGTATTTTCGTCATCCGTCACATCAGTTATGCCGATACCGACCAAAGCAATCTGCTTTTCTTTCGTCAAATAGCGTACAACTTGGCTACTATTTGATGTCACGCTTGTGCTAAATGGTGAAAATCCTGCTGTTTTAGCTACAAACATAGCGCCAATAATCACAACTGCTGTTACCACAATTGTCAAGAGTGAGTTTTTAATCTTCTTCATTGTTTTATTCTCCAAATTTTAACTTTTCTTTTACATTATACATATAAAAAAAAGAAAATGCAAGTTGCTTTTGAGTAATGAAAAAAGCCAGTTCTTTTAAACTGACTTAGAACTATTTCATTTGATGTAAACTGCCCATGAGTCAACCAGCAAAGCCAATGCCAACCAAAAGTATATTTCTCAACTCTAGTTTTAGACACATTATAAAAAATCTCCTACCGAAATGGTAAGAGATTTTTTGTTATCTAATCAAAAATTAGAATTTTTTACGTTTACGAGCCGCCTCTGATTTGCGTTTACGTTTGACAGATGGTTTTTCGTAATGCTCGCGTTTACGAGCTTCTTGAAGCGTTCCAGCTTTAGTAACTGAACGTTTAAAGCGGCGAAGCGCGTCGTCAAGCGATTCGTTTTTGCGTACGATTGTTTGTGACATAAGATTTCACCTCTTTTCCGTTTCGTAGTTATGCTCAAGCATACCCTTTCAGTCTACCATTTTTTTAGAAAATGTCAAGCATTTTTATTTTTAAGACCAGCTTTTTATCATTCGAAAGTGATAATGTCCTAAGTAGGTCGAAACATAAAATGTCCCAAATGTTAAACTAATACTTATGAAAAGGATATTACTCACTGTGAATGAATTGAAAAAATATCGTGTTATCAAG
>NZ_BLLI01000106.1 GCF_011170085.1 Pseudolactococcus hodotermopsidis
CTAAAATCAAAACCTTTAAGTGTATGGCTCAGAAATATCGTAATCGAAGAAAGAGGCACTTACTTCGTGCGTCCTTAATTTGTGGTATTATCAATTTCGAAATTTAATTTCGGGAGAAGTCTAATGTCGTTTGGCGCGAAAGGCATTCGCATTCCCGAGGACATCAGTGTTTCCCAATACATCACCCCTTAACAACCGTCAAATGTTTACACCGAAGAAGCAGGCGAAATCGGTGTCGAAATCGGTCACAATCGAATCAGCAATCCGTCAATTTATCGCCGAATTATGCTGAGTTCTGACATTGTTGAAAGACGCTCTGTATGTGAAATTGATGCCTAATTTGATAATAAAAACACTTGAATTTCGACTGATTTCAAGTGTTTTTTTCCTTTATTTCTTCTCAAACTTACTAATCGCCACGCGAATTTGCCTTTGTAATTCCTTGTCAATTTTCTTTTCAGGTGCAAAATCGTGTGCCCAATTATCTGGTTTCAGAATTTTATGCGTTTCAGAATCAAAATGTGGCTTACCGTCTGGGAATATTTTGCCCATATTGGCATCATGAACAGCATTAAAAATCTCATAGGGATCGACACCCATGAGCGCAAAACTGCCGTAAGTGAAATAGAGTAAGTCCAAAAGGGCATCAACTTCGCCAATCAAAACGCTATCATACTGCGTGTTTTTCGTCTCAATTTTCTTGACAGCCCTATCAATTGAGTGGTGCAAATCAGCAGTTAAATCGGCAAAGACCGCCGAATCGCCATCACTTGCAGCATGGAGAAATTCAACAATTTCTTCGACTTTAAAACCAGCGCGATGTCCCGCCTCATCAGGCTGATAAACACGTGGCATCTCTTGCGTGCGACCGTCCATTAGCGCATGAAAAGCCTTGACTTTATTGAATGACTCATCTTTACTTAAGAAAGATTTAGCATTTTTCAGATTGATTAAGCCATAGTGCGCAAGTGCCTTGGCAATACCGTCAGCATTGTTGGTGTCCGTCACATAATTTGCGCGTTTCTTAACCAGCGGAGTCGCATTTCCCATGGCAATGCCGAAACCAACGCCTGCAAGCATTTCTAGGTCATTGTCAGAATCGCCAAAAGCCATTGTTTCAGCCAAAGTAAAGCCGAACTTCTGAGCAACTTTCTCAATACCTTTGATTTTCGAGTTACCATGCGTGACAATATCCGCCGAATAAGGATTACTTCGTGTGACTGTGATGTCAGGAAAATCAAGCGCAAAACTATCTGTTTCATGCTCAGAAGCAATCATCATCACTTGGTAAATCGGCTGACGAATATCTGCTGTCAAATCATTTGATTGCGGTTTGATTTTACGAACAATTTTTTTAAAATTGGCTGTCGCAGCCTTGGACAGTTTTTCAGGCAAGAGCCCCGCAAGGACTTGTCCCGTCTTACTTTCACCAAATTTCATAAGACCTGACCCCTTGACACCATTAGCCCCACCAAGTGAAATATCAACATGATTTTCTTGCGCATAGGTTAAAATTCGACGCAAACTACTCTTGTCAATCGGTGTCGTGTCAATCGTCTCTTCAAGCGTGAAGATGTACTGACCATTGTAAGTCACGGCAAAATCAAGGCGCAAATTTTCGAGCAATGGCATAACAAAAGAAGGACCACGACCTGTCGCAAGCCCAACCAAGATACCTTTTCTGCGCATTTCGTCAATACTCCTTTTGGTCGAAGCCGCAATACCACGCGTACCCGTGAAAAGTGTGCCGTCTAAGTCAAAAAATACCGCTTTGATGTCCATAATCAGCCTCCAAACTTGAATCTTCTACTCTTATTATACCTAAATTTCTTGAAATTTGATAAAATTTAGGTTGAATAACCAAAAGTCTGGGACAAAAGTCGAAAATTAGCTAAATTATGCTAATTTTCGACTTTTGTCCCAGACTCCTTTTTAAAGTTTAAAGCCTTAGAAGTTTGGGTGTTTTGGTTATAGGTGGCTGCAAGCTTTCCAATTCTTGTTGAATCGCTTTAAATTCAGGGGCTTCTTGATGTTTATTTTGAACCATTTTTTGCTCTATTCGCTCTAAAATCGGTTGAATTTCTTTACCTGATACTTTACGATTTAATTCTCTTTCTAAGGTCTCTTTTGGACTGATAGAAGGCGTTTCTATACTTGAATAGAGTTTTATCCCTTCTCTGTTATATAGCCTTATATCGCTAAATAAGCCCATTTTATTAAGCGCTTCTAAATTGCTAGGTAAGCTTTCGACAACAATATCATGTGCTTGTTTCGGTGTTGCCCTAGCTGTCATTGGTTCATCTGCATACATGGTTTCATATCGTTCAATCGTTCCTAAATATGATTTAATTTTCGGTACTGCCATGACATACATTTTTGTTTCATAACCTTTTGCTTGAAGCATTGTTGCTGTTTGAATAGGAACGTCTATTGTTCGTCCTGTACCCTCAATCACTAAATTATATCCTTGATCGCTTAAACGGCTTATGAGCGCTTCTGTCATGCGATTAGAATACGGTGTAACGTGTTTTACTACGTCTTTTTCATAGAGTTTAACTAATTCATCAAAATTAGGGTGCTGTTGTTTGAAGGTATCATTATCAATGACAATAACATTCCCTTGTGTTTCTTCAAAAATCACCGATCGCAAACTGGTTTTTCCTGACCCTGGTTGCCCACCAAGTAAAAAAGCGGTTGGCGATCCAACCGCTTTTTTCCCTTGAACCAATTCTTCTAAATTATCATTTAAGCGATTCTCAAATTGTTTGTCAGTAAAATCGACTATATTTGCCATATTAAGCCACTTTCTCTTTATTCAAAACTTGTTTTGAATAAAGATTCATTGATCGCCAATACTCATGAACGGCTTGTAATTCTTCTAAAGAATAATCGAAAAGATTTACACGTTTTGCAAGCTTCAATTGGTTTAATAAATTGACTTCCAATAATTGAGAGTCATTTTTATTTAATTCATAATTCAAAACATAGTTTAATACTCGGTTATACACGCTTGCCGATAATTCGTTAATGATCTCTATTTCAAACGTTTTTTCATACGTAACTGCCATTTCATTTTCACTCCTTTTTAAAGTTTATCAGGTAAATATTTCCGTATATATTCTTCTATGGCTTGATCCTTAACTTCTTTTACGTTTCCGCCATTCTTTGCTGTTTCAATTTTTATGATAGGATGCAAGTCACCACGAACACGAACCGTCTTATCTCCCTATTATATCTTTTTTGCGCTGATTGGTGTATTATTTCGCTTTGCTTTTTGTGCGCCTAAATTTCCCACAATCTCTCACTTCTTTCTACTTTCTTCTTACATCTATTCTATCATCATTAATCACAAATCACAAGTGATTTGTGATTCTATTCTTCTTCATATCATTCGAAAGTGATAATGTCTTAAGTAGGTCGAAACATAAAATGTCCCAAATGTTAAACTAATACTTATGAAAAGGATATTACTCACTGTGAATGAATTGAAAAAGTATCGTGTTATCAAGTTGGTAAGAAAAAGAAGCAACGTGCTA
>NZ_BLLI01000107.1 GCF_011170085.1 Pseudolactococcus hodotermopsidis
CTTGATAACACGATACTTTTTCAATTCATTCACAGTGAGTAATATCCTTTTCATAAGTATTAGTTTAACATTTGGGACATTTTATGTTTCGACCTACTTAGGACATTATCACTTTCGAATGATAAATCGAAATTTCTTTTGCAAAACTGCTTGACATTTCCCGTAGATATGATAAAATAAAGAAGTTGAAAAGCAGAAGGCACCCGCTTTCTCGCCAATATTGCGTGAGCTACTTGGCATGAAAATGATTTTATCTCTGTTAGCAGAGTTCATTTATAGCGGGCTTTCTATATGGAAAGCTCGTTTTTAGCTTTTCTAATCAATTTTTGGGTGGTTTACCCAGCGGTTTAATCTTGGGTTTCGGCTCAACATCTTAATAAAGGAGAACAATCATAGCAAGAGAAAGAGTCACGATGAACCAAGCGATTCGCGCAAGCGAAGTTCGCCTCATCTCGGCAGACGGTGATCAGCTTGGTATTACACCAACGCGCGAGGCGCTCAATCAAGCCATGGATCAAGATATGGATTTGGTTTTGATTTCTGCGCAAGCCTCACCGCCCGTTGCCAAAATCATGGATTTCACAAAGTTCAAGTTTGAACAAAAGAAAAAGCTGAAAGAGCAAAAGAAAAATCAGACTGTTGTTACAGTCAAAGAAGTTCGTTTGTCGCCAGTTATTGATCAAAATGACTTTGATACAAAGTTGCGTCAAGCAACGAAATTCCTTGAAAAAGGCAATAAAGTCAAAGTATCTATCCGCTTTAAAGGGCGGATGATTACCCACAAAGAGGTTGGTCAAAAAGTCTTGGACGATTTTGTCGTTGCAACCCAAGACATTGCCCACGTCGAGCAACGTGCTAAGATGGACGGTCGTCAGATGTTCATGCAGTTAGCGCCCGGCGAAAAGAAGAAATAATTAAAAATTTAATTAGAGGAGATTTTAGAAATGCCTAAACAAAAATCACACCGCGCGTCAGCAAAACGTTTCAAACGTACTGGTTCTGGAGGCTTGAAACGTTTCAAGGCTTATACGAGCCACCGTTTCCATGGTAAAACTAAGAAACAACGTCGTCACTTGCGTAAAGCGGGTATGGTCTCTACTGGTGACTTCAAACGTATTCGCAAAATGGTCTATTCTCTTAAATAATAGAGAACCATTCGGATATAATACTAACATTAAACTAAGATATAAATAAGGAGAACTATAAATGGCTCGTGTTAAAGGTGGCGTTGTAAGCCGCAAACGTCGTAAACGTGTACTGAAACTTGCGAAAGGCTATTATGGCGCAAAACATACTTTGTTCCGTACTGCCAAAGAGCAGGTAATGAATTCATATAACTACGCATTCCGCGATCGTCGTCAAAAGAAACGTGATTTCCGTAAATTGTGGATTGCGCGTATCAATGCAGCTGCTCGTTTGAACGGTTTGTCATATTCTAAATTGATGCACGGTTTGAAAGTTGCTGAAATTGAGGTCAACCGTAAAATGTTGGCTGACCTTGCAGTCAATGATGCGGCTGCGTTCACAGCTTTGGCTGATGAGGCAAAAAAAGCTTTGGCTAAATAATGTTCGTTATCTAAAATCAGGCCTTGGCTTGATTTTTTTGTGTTAGGACTAATCTGTTATAAATGTTTTCAATTCTCTGTTTTGAATTGTTTTTGTAACTGTAAGTTGTTAGTTGATTTACGCCACTGCGTTTATGAAATTTTTTTAATAACATCTACGGTCTTTATAATAATCTGTTATAAAAAATTTTCAACACTCCGTTTTGCTTTGAGTGATTTGTTAGTTGATTTACGCCACTGCGTTTATGAAATTTTTTTAATAACATCTACGGTCTTTATAATAATCTGTTATAAAAAATTTTCAACACTCCGTTTTGCTTTGAGTGATTTGTTAGTTGATTCGCGCCACTGCGTTTATGAAATTTTTTTATAACGCCCACGGTCTTTAGAGCTAATCTGTTATAAAAAACTTTCAACACTCCGTTTTGTTTTGAGTGATTTGTTAGTTGATTCGCGTTACTATGTTTATGAAATTTTTTTAATAACATCTACGGTCTTTAGAGCTAATCTGTTATAAAAAACTTTTAACACGCTGTTTCACTTTGAGTGATTTTTGTGCTTGAAATTTGTTAGCTAGACTCGCGCCATTTTTCTGATGAACAAATTTGTCATAAACGTATTGACACTTTGAAATTTTAGTTTATAACAATAACAGCTATAAACCTTTGCAACATAAGGTTGTCAAAATATTTTACAACGATTTTTAGTAAACGTCAAAGAGTTTTGATTGCTGAGGGGGTAAAAATGTTTTAAACTAAATTTGTCAAGGAGATAAAGAAATGAAAATTTGTGAGCAGTTGAAGTTTTATCGGAAAAAGTTTAATCTTTCTCAAGAGGCTTTGGCGGAAATTGTTTATGGGCATCTCTAAAAACTGCTTTTTCCAAATTTTAGATAGATTTTTCAAAGACAAGAAAATTCGACGACGGCTTGCTGGTGCAAGGCTAGGAGGATTGACGCAGGATTTGGGAAATCTAGCAAAATTTGGGAAATCTGAGTTTTTAGAGATGTCCTTATGTGTCTAGGCAGACGATTTCAAACTGGGAGACGGGGAAATCTTATCTCGATTTGGAGAGTTTGCTTTTGCTGAGTGATTATTTTGATGTTTCTTTGGACGAATTAGTTAAAGGAGACGTTCAGATGATGAAAGAAAAGGTTAATGTTGTTGCTTTGAATCGCGGTTCACAAGGTATGGTTTTTGGAGTTGGGATTGAGATGTTGGCTGTTGCGCTAACACAACTTGTCTCATATCCTGTTGGGGTTGGTGTCTTTTTGATTGGCACTGTTATTTGCATAGGTTTTGCTATAAAAGTTGAGAAAATCAAGAAAGAACTTGATATTAAGACTTATGGCGGAGATTATTGCCTATGTTGAGGGTAAGGAAGTCAACATAGGCAATAATCGTCCTAATCCTGTTAAGTCTGTTGCTTTGAAATTGATAATTTCGTCTTTTGTGATTGCGCTGTTAATCATTTTGTAAGCATTTGAAAACAAAAATTAGAAAAATCGTATGAAATTTGAATGTCATGCGATTTTTTCTATTAGACTTCTCCCAAAAATAAAAAAATTTGTTATACTATAGTCATGAACTATGAATCCCTCACGAAACTCAGCGATAGTCATTTTAAACGTCTAGTTGGCGTTAAACGTCCAACCTTTGAATCT
>NZ_BLLI01000108.1 GCF_011170085.1 Pseudolactococcus hodotermopsidis
TAGATTCAAAGGTTGGACGTTTAACGCCAACTAGACGTTTAAAATGACTATCGCTGAGTTTCGTGAGGGATTCATAGTTCATGACTATAGTATAACAAATTTTTTTATTTTTGGGAGAAGTCTATTACAATTCTTTCTTAATTTTTTAACATAAGAGGCAAAAGTTTGTAGACACTATTATCTTTTATCGTTGAAATCGTTGTCTAATCTTCCTTGTAAATTCGTGATATTGCCACGGCGTGATTCGCTGATAGAGCGGCTTATACATCTCAATCACTTCCGATAAAAATAAAAAAACAGCCTACAATTTGACTGTTTCTAATTCACTTCGCCTCATACCAAGTTTTACCACTATTTTCATCAACCAGCAAAGGTACATCAAGCGAAATCGCATCTTCCATGGTCGTTTTAACCAGTTTTTTAACCGCAACAAGTTCATCATCTGGCACATCAAGGACGATTTCATCGTGAACTTGCAGAAGCATTTTCGTCTTGAAACCACCCGCTGTCAGATTTTTATCAAGGTTTATCATGGCAACTTTGAGAATGTCAGCAGCAGACCCTTGAATCGGGCTGTTAATTGCGGTGCGTTCAGCAAATGAGCGCACTGAATAATTTCTAGCATTAATGTCTGGTAGATTGCGACGTCTATGGTACAAAGTCTCGACAAAGCCTTTATCCTTAGCTTCTCTGATTGTATTTCCCATGTAATTTTTAATATCAGGATAGCGTTCAAAATAGGTATCAATGTAATTTTTTGCCGCTTTTCTTGAAATGCCAAGATTATTCGACAAACCAAAATCAGAAATACCATAGACAACACCAAAATTAACTGCCTTAGCATTACGTCTGTCATTTGGTGTAACGTCTTCTGCTTTTTCAATGCCAAACACGCGCATAGCAGTAGACGTATGAATATCTGCGCCGTTATTAAATGCAGAAATCAAATGTTCATCTCCTGAAATGTGCGCCAAAACGCGCAACTCAATCTGCGAATAATCGCTTGACAGCAGAACCGAACTAGCATTTTCAGGGATAAACGCCTTGCGAATCTTGCGCCCTTCTGCCAAACGAACAGGAATATTTTGCAGATTGGGATTGACACTTGACAAGCGCCCAGTCTGAGTTAAATCTTGGATATAGCGTGTATGAATCTTACCATCCGCCATAATTTCGCCAAGCAAACCCGTCACATAAGTTGACTGAATTTTTGAAATTTGACGAAATTTCAAAATCTTATCAACAATCGGCGCTTGGGGTGCAAGTTGTTCCAAAACATCAACTGCTGTCGAATAACCCGTCTTCGTCTTTTTGATGATAGGCAAGCCCATTTTTTCAAAAAGAATCACACCGAGCTGTTTAGGCGAATTGATATTGAAAACTTCGCCCGCAAGCTCGTAAATTTCCGCTGTCAGATTTTCGATGACTTTCTCGTTTTCAATGCCGATTTCACTCAAAACACCGCCTGATACCTTAATTCCTGCAATTTCCATTTTAGCAAGAACATTTGCAAGCGGTAACTCCATGTCAGACAGTAACTTTTCTTGGTCATTTTCACGAAGTTTATCGGTCAATGGCGCTTTTGTCTTGACCAAAACGTCTATTTTTCGAGCAAGATGGTCAAATAATATCTCATCAAATGGTACGGCACGCTTGACACCTTTACCATAAATCACGTCATCATCTGGCAAATCCAGCCCAAACAAGCCAGCAATCGTTGAAATTTTGTTATTTTCAATCGTCGAATATAGATATTTGGCAAGCATGGTGTCAAACTCAACGACAGGATAAGCAATAGCATGACGTGCTAACAAAACTTTATTTTTCTTAAAGTCATAGGTATTTTTCGGAAAATTGAAACTTTTCAACAGCGCAATATTCTTCGACACATAAATACCAGTTTCATCTCCCCAAGCAAAACCAATAATCGAATCACGATGATAATCTTCCCCCAAAATTTCCAGATAGAAAAATTGATTCTCATCAAACATATCATCAGTTACAGTTTCTTCAACAACAGTAAAGTTGATTGCCTCAACGACTTTTTCAGTTGCGCCTTCAAGTTCTTCAAGAAATTTATTAAAGCCCATTTCTTGGTAAAATTTCTTGAGTTTATCATAATCAACGCCTGTGTAAATCGTATCCTCAAGTCCGATTGCAATCGGAGAAGTCAAATCAATCGTCGCTAATTCTTTAGATAAAAAGGCTTGTTCACGGTCATTGATAAGATTTTCTTTCATTTTCGAGACTTTCATCTGCTCGATATTGTCATAAATCCCTTGAAGCGAGCCATATTCTAAAAGGAGCTTAATACCCGTTTTCTCGCCAATTTTAGTTACACCTGGAATATTATCGGACTTATCACCCATGAGTGCCTTGAGATCAATAAATTGCGCAGTGGTCAAGCCTAATTTTTCTAGCAAATAGGCGGGAGTATAAATTTCAAGTTCAGCCACACCTTTAATCGTGATTGCCACAGTCGTTTTTTCTGTGGTCAGCTGTGTCAAATCTCGGTCGCCAGAAACAACCGTAATGGCATCAAAATCACCATTTTCAGCCAATGTCGCCAAAGTTCCGATAATATCGTCTGCCTCAAAATTGGCCAGCTCATACTGCTTGATACCTTGCGCCGCAAGCATTTCCTTAATAAAGGGCAACTGCTCGCGGAACTCATCAGGCGTTTTGGCGCGTCCACCCTTGTAGTCAGCGTACATTTCCGTACGAAATGTCGTCTTGCCCGCATCAAACGCTACCAAAACGTGAGTCGGCTGCTCAGTCGCAAGTACATTGCGCAACATCGTATGAAAAGCATAAATCGCATTGTTATGTAGCCCAGACGGCGAAATAAAGCGGTCAATCTGCGTATAAAGCGCAAAAAAAGCGCGATAGGCGATAGATGATCCGTCTATCAGAAGGAGTTTTTTTATATTAGTCATAGTTCTATTTTAACATAAAAACGCTCATCTTAATTGATGATGAACGCTTTGTCACGGTCGTTTCATAAATTTAATTTATCAAACAACATCACAAATTTCCAATAACAGCACACAAAACACGCTCATTTAACAAGCACTGTAAAAGATTTTGTTTCACACTTTTCTTCTTGTTTTTCTT
>NZ_BLLI01000109.1 GCF_011170085.1 Pseudolactococcus hodotermopsidis
AGATTCAAAGGTTGGACGTTTAACGCCAACTAGACGTTTAAAATGACTATCGCTGAGTTTCGTGAGGGATTCATAGTTCATGACTATAGTATAACAAATTTTTTTATTTTTGGGAGAAGTCTATTATAAAAAAACAAAATTGTGCAACTGTTTTTGTATTTTCGACAAAAAACCGCTAATATCGAAATTAGCAGTCCTTTAAATATAATACTATTTCAACTCCAAATACGCCTCAACCGCCTTTTGCATCTCCTCAGTCGCCACAACCGTCTGATGCAAAACTGGCGCATCAAACAATTCTGATACCGCTTTTGGCAATGGTGTGCTAGATATTTCTGCCAACCTCTTGACCAAATCGAAGTCGTCTTCTTCGCCTGTCACTGTCGCCAAACTTTCGACAACAACTTTCGGAAACTTGTAAGGACTAGCGGTTGAAACCACGACAGTTGTCGTTTGATCAGCTGTTTGGGCGATATATTTCTTGTAAACGGCGCTTGCGACTGCTGTGTGCGGGTCTTCAACATATTTATCCGTTTTAAATGTTGCCGAAATCTGCGCTGAAATTTCTGCCTCATTTGCAAAATCGGCATAAAAATCACTGAGTTTCCCAAGCATTTCGTCTGTGATTTTATAATCACCAGTCGCATTTAAACTTGCCATAAATGCAGCAGTAGCCGTATCATTATCCCCTGTCAAATGGAAAATCAAACGTTCGAGATTTGACGAAACGAGAATATCCATGGACGGCGAGGTTGTCACGAAAAATTCACGATTCTTATCATAAACACCCGTGCGGAAGAAGTCAGTCAAAACGTTGTTTTCATTGGACGCGCAGATAAGTTTAGCAACAGGCAAGCCGATTTGTTTGGCATAATAAGCCGCTAAAATATTACCAAAATTGCCTGTCGGTACGGTAAAGTTGATTGCCTCGCCGTTTGCAATTTCACCAGATTTGACAAGTTGCGCATAAGCGTAGACATAGTAAGCGATTTGTGGCACAAGGCGACCAATATTCATGGAATTGGCGCTTGAAAACTGCTTGTTATTGGCAAACATTTTGTCACGCAAATTTTCGTTATTGAACATTTCTTTGACAGTCGTTTGCGCATGATCAAAGTTACCGTCAATAGCGATAACTTTGACGTTTTCGCCAATTTGTGTCGTCATTTGACGTTCTTGGATTTTGGACACACCGTCTTTTGGATAAAAAACGACAATTTTGGTGTTTGGTACATTGGCAAACCCCGCCATAGCAGCTTTTCCAGTGTCGCCAGAAGTTGCCGTCAAGATGACAATTTCGCGCGCAACACCGTGTTTTTGGGCAGCCGTCGTCATCAGATAAGGCAAGATTGACAATGCCATATCCTTGAAAGCAATCGTATTACCGTGGAAAAGCTCGAGATTGTACTGACCGTTGAGCTTGACAAGCGGCGCTATTTGCGGGTCGTCAAACTTGCTATCATAAGCCTGCGCAACACAATAAGCAATTTCTTCCGATGTGAAATCGTCAAGAAAAGCTGATAAAATGAGTGTCGCCACTTCTTGATAAGTTGCGTTTTTCAGCGTTTCAAAATCAAGTGTGACTTTTGGTGTTTGTGTCGGCACATAGAGACCGCCATCAACAGCTAAACCTTGTAAAATAGCTTGACTAGCGGTTGTTTGATTCGTTTTGTCGCGGGTTGATTGGTAGATTAATGTCATGTTAAAGTCCTTGTCTAGTTGATAATGAGCGGCGCTTAGCTCAATAACTACTTTTCTTAATTTAGTTTAGTTTTCTTATATCAAATATACCACAATTATCTGAATATTTCAAAAAAAGTTGCTGAATTTAGCAACTTTTCTCGTAATAAATTAACGGTCAAGTTCGTCGATTTGTTGTACATCAAGCTCAACAGGTGTCTCGCGTCCAAACATATCAACCGTTACTTTCAGTTTATCACCATTGACCTCGGTAATCGGTCCTTCAAAACCAGCAAATGCGCCATCAATAATTTTGACTGGCTTGCCGACATAAACATCAAAAGTGATTTCACGAACAAGTTTGCCCATGCCTTGCAGAATTTCTTGGATTTCTTCTTCAAACAATGGCGTTGGTTTAGAACGGTTACCATGAGAACCGACGAAACCTGTCACATTTGGCGTATTCCGCACGACAAACCAAGCCTCATCAGTCATATTCATCTCAACCAGCACATAACCTGGGAAAAGATTTTCCTCAACTTCCTTACGCTTGCCGTTGACTTCTTTTTCAACCGTTTCCGTCGGAATTTCAATGCGCAAGATATTATCGGTCATATTGTAAGTTTGCGCACGCTCAAGCAAGTTTTCCTTAACTTTGTTTTCGTAACCTGAGTAAGTTTGGATAACGAACCAACCTTGGTCAAAATTAACTGTCTGCTCTTTTTTACCATTTTCTTCAATGTTTGCTTCAAATGCTTCTGACATTGTAACTCTCCTGTTTTTTCTATAAAGAAAAAGGCTTGTTCCGCCCTTTTCTTATATTATATCATATTTATTTGACAAATGGTGACAAAATTAATACCGCTTGTTGAATACCATTGTTAATAAGCCAGTCGAAAATCATAACAACGACAGCATAAAAAACCGAATATTGAACAACCAAAGCAAAGTCTCTACGAGCTTCTCGCTTAGTTGGCCAAGTCACAAGTCGCATTTCAGCAACAATTGAACCTATGAATTTGAACATTATCTTGTCTCCTTATGTAACGTATGCTTACCGCAAGTTCTGCAAAATTTTTTAACTTCAAGTCGTTTTTCATGACCATTTGAACTCACATTTATCGAATAATTGCGCGATCCGCAGACCGTGCAAGCTAAACTTGCTTTTTTTATCATGGCTACTCCTTTAGCGATTGAACTAACTATCCCAAATATTTATTTTACCAAATTTTTTATCATTAGTCAAACCATGATTTGATACAGCACAGTGTCTTATCATTCGAAAGTGATAATGTCCTAAGTAGGTCGAAACATAAAATGTCCCAAATGTTAAACTAATACTTATGAAAAGGATATTACTCACTGTGAATGAATTGAAAAAGTATCGTGTTATCAAGTT
>NZ_BLLI01000110.1 GCF_011170085.1 Pseudolactococcus hodotermopsidis
AATCGGTAAGACGCTTCTGGAATATCAAGCTGAAAATTCAGCCTAAATCATAACTAAATAATATCAAAAATGGAATCTAAAAGCAAATTTTGCTTTAGCAAAACGTAACTCATGTTTAGACTTTTTTTGGGACATTTTCAATTTCGCTTGACAGTGGTTTCGCTATTATTATTTTCATGGTAGTTAAAATAAATAGTTCTATAAGATATGATAACGCATCCAATAGATTATAACATTTCTAAAACACGTTAAAAGAGTCTTAACTATTTTTAATAACTAACGATTTAATAATTTTCACACAACTTTCAATATCGTTGACAATTTTTTCAAGTTTGTTGAACGCATCACGCCATTTGATAATCTCAATTGGGTCTTTTTCATTGGTGTAAAGCTCTTTGGTAATCTCAGAATAAAGACGGTCAGCCCCTTTTTCTAGCAACTTCACATTGGCAACATGCTCTTTGAGTTTCTTAGAATTTTTAAATTTCGCAAATTCGCCACAGGCAATTTCCACACCTTGTGTTGCCTCAACAATCGTATCAACAAATTCCTTGACACCTGGGCGCAAGTTACGAATAACTAAATTTTCGAGCTGGTAAGTAAACTCATTGATACCGTCCAACACATCATCCAAGGCATCTGTCAATTGAGCAATATCCTCACGGTCAATCGGTGTCATAAAAGTTACTGCGAGTTCATCATAAACCTCAGCCACGCTGTCATCAGCCTTATGTTCAATTGCATGAACAGATTCTGATTTGACAATGAAAGACTCATATTCATAATCAACGATAATTTCTTGCAAAGCAACCGCCGCATCATGTGACAGGTGTGCGATGTCTTTCATTGCGCCAAAGTAGTCAAATTGTTTTTTTCTAGCCATTATTTGTAATCTCCATTATTTCATTAAAATATCATGACGAAAAATTTACTCATCAGATAAGCAATCAAACCACAGCCCGGAAATGTCAAAATCCAAGCCATTACCATTTCTTTGACAACGCTCCAGTCAATCGAACTCATCCGACGGCTCGCCGCAACGCCCATGATAGCCGTCGTTTTTGCGTGCGTTGTCGAAACTGGGACACCCAAACTGGTCATCGCTTGGATACTGATAGCTGTCGAAATATCCGCCGCAAAGCCTTGATATTTTTCTAGCTTAACCATGTCCATACCAACCGATTTGATGATTTTCTCGCCACCAACAGAAGTCCCAAGCCCCATGACAATAGCACACATGAAAATAACCCATATCGGAATCGGTGCACCGTCATTAGCAAGACCGTTCAAGGTCAAGCCAAGCATGAACACCCCCATGAACTTCTGACCATCTTGTGCGCCATGTAAATAAGCATTGGCAGCAGCGCCGCAGATTTGCCCAATGGTAAAAAATTTATTTGCCGTTCGTCTAGCGATATTTTTGAAAATCAAGACTAAAGACTTGGTAATCAAAAGACCACCGATAAAACCAATGGCAACAGATGCAACAAGACCGTAGATGACTTTCATCCACTCATCCCATTTGATAGCCTCCATTCCCCCAAGTGAAATCGCTGAACCTGAAAGCCCCGCAATCAGCGCATGGCTTTCTGAAGTCGGAATCCCGAAATACCACGCCGCAACCGCCCAAACAACAATCGCAAAAAGACTAGCTGCAAGTGCAACTTGGGGGGCATTTTTAGGTAAATTAGGCGCACTTGAAAAGTCAACCATGTTTAAAATCGTACTTGCGACCTTAGCACCTGTCAAAGTTGAGATAAAAGCACCCGCAAGGTTCATAATCGCCGCCATAATGACCGCTGCACGAATGTTGAGCGCACGAGTTGATACTGCCGTCGCGATGGCATTTGGCGCATCAGTCCAACCATTTACAAAAACAACTCCCAAAACAAGAATTGCTGTAACAATCAAAGGTAGTGTCATTTTATTCCTCTATTTTCAATAACATAATTATACTTACTATAAAATCAAACCACTTTCGGTTTTACACTAAAATTAAGTATAAATAAGCATGACCAAACATGCCTAATTCTATTTTAACAAAAATACTGAGAAAGTGATAGCTCTTTTTTTCCGTAAACTTACTGAAAATCTGTCAGCTTTCTGTTAAAATAGAACTATGGAAAATTATATCGAACAATTAACCGCTAAAAACAGCGAATATGTCCACATCATCACACGTGAACTTGTCAAAATTGGCAAAACTGATGAGGAAATCAAGACAATTTTATCAGAAATCTTGCCAGAAATCATTGATGCCCAAAATCGTCGGATTCTTGCCAAAGACTTGTTGGGGACACCGTCTGAATTTACCGCACGATATGCACCTAAAATTGCCAAAACAGATAGTTCAGGCAAGGCAATCATTACCTATGATAACGAAACACCTGTACTGATGTGGCTTGATAGCTCACTTTTGATGTTGGGCGTTCTATGTCTTATGAACGGCATTATGGCGAACATGAACAAAAACAGCCGCACTTATGGCATTATCACGCTCCTTGTCATGAGCTTCGTCGCTGGTGTCATCATCTATCTCATGTATCGTCTCATCTATAAAAAACAGGCAATGGGGCTAAAAGTCCCTTGGCCTCAATCTATCGCTATTATGGTGGTTGCTTTCCTTGTTTGGATAACACTTTTTGGCGCAACGGTAATGTTGCCAACAACGATAAATGTCGTCCCACCACGTCTCGTCGTTATCATACTTGGTGCTGCAGCGCTAGGTATCCGTCATTTCTTGAAACGTCGCTATCACATCAAACCAGCTCTGGGGTCGCTTTCCCAGCCTGTTGGGAAATAAAGTTAAAAAAACGGTCATCTTGAGCGTTTTTTATTAGACTTCTCCCGAAATTAAATTTCGAAATTGATAATACCACAAATTAAGGACGCACGAAGTAAGTGCCTCTTTCTTCGATTACGATATTTCTGAGCCATACACTTAAAGGTTTTGATTTTA
>NZ_BLLI01000111.1 GCF_011170085.1 Pseudolactococcus hodotermopsidis
TAACTTGATAACACGATATTTTTTCAATTCATTCACAGTGAGTAATATCCTTTTCATAAGTATTAGTTTAACATTTGGGACATTTTATGTTTCGACCTACTTAGGACATTATCACTTTCGAATGATATTTTTTTAATGTTTATAATCTTTACAGTTGACAATTAGTAGATAATTTTGTAAACTATTTAAGTACTGAATTTTCAGAATATTATCTTGCGCTTATAAAGCAAGAACAATTAGGAGAAATAATAACATGAAACTTAAATCATTTGGCTTACTCGCAGTTGCAGGACTTGCTGCATTGTCACTCGCAGCCTGTGGTGCAGCACCTGGAGGCGGTGCAACGTCTAGCACAAAAGGCAATGAAATCGGTAAAACCTTTAAAATCGGCTACGATCTCGAATTGTCAGGTGGTGCAGCAGCTTACGGTCATGCCACAGAAGACGGCGCCAATCTCGCAGTCAAAGAAATCAACGCCGCAGGTGGTATTGACGGTAAGCAAATCAAAGTGATTTCAAAAGATAACAAATCAGACGGTGCTGAAGCGGCAACAGTTGTTAGTAACTTGGTCAACAACGACAAAGTTGTTGCAATCGTCGGCTCAGCAACATCTGGTGCAGTAAAAGCAATGACACCAAACGCGACCAAAGCAGGTGTACCAATTATGACACCACCAGGAACAGACGATGCTTTGACAGTTAATAATGGCAAAGTAAATGAATATGTCTTTAGAACGACTTTCCAAGATAGTTACCAAGGTAAAGTACTCGCAAGTTATGCGACAACTGACCTTAAAGCTGCAAAAGTTGTCCTTTATTATGACAATTCATCAGATTATGCCAAAGGGATTGCCAAATCATTTAAAGAGACTTACAAAGGCGAAATCGTAGATGAAGTGCCTTTCCAAACTGGCGACAAGGACTTCCAAGCTGCTTTGAGCAAAATCAAAGACAAAGACTTTGATGCGATTGTGATGCCAGGTTACTATGCTGAAACAGGTTTGATTACCAAACAAGCGCGTGAACTTGGTATTGAGCAACCAATTCTTGGTGGTGATGGTTTTGCTGATCCAACTTTTGTCCAACTTGCGGGTAATGCAGCAGCAACTAACGTTTACTACGTATCAGGATACTCTGATAAAGCGCCAGCCTCAGACCGAGCACCTGAATTTGTCAAAGCCTATAAAGCTGAGTACAAAAAAGATCCGTCAATGTTCGATGCACTTGCTTATGATGCGGTCTACATGATTAAGGACGCAGCAGAGGCTGGCAAAGTTAAAAATTCAGTAGAACTTGCAAAAGCACTTGCAAAAATCAAAGATTTCGATGGTGTAACAGGCGAGATTACAGTTGATAAAGACCACAATCCAGTTAAATCAGCTATCGTTGTCAAACTCGTAGACGGCAAAGAAGATTCTGCAACAATCGTAAAACCTGATTAAAGATTAATACTATTTTTCCTTAAAAATGTTGATAAAAAGTCACGAAGTCATTTATGACTTTGTGTTTTTGTGTTAAAATAGATTAAATAATAAGAAATGAGAAGTAACATGAAGAAAAAAGTAATTTTAGGTCTTGTAGCAGTTTCCTTGCTTGCCTTGACAGCGTGTGGTAGTGCGCCAGGTGAGTCTAAAAATGAGTCAAGTGAAGGTAATACAATTGGCAAAACCTTCAAAATTGGTCTGGATATGGAACTTTCGGGTGCTTATGCAGCGCCTGGAAACGCTGAAAAAAATGCCATTCAGCTGGCTGCAGATGAAATCAACGCAGATGGTGGTATCAATGGCAAACAAATCGAATTGGTCATCAAAGATAACAAAACGGACAACAGTGAAATTACAACTGTTGCCTCAAATTTGACCAATAATGATAAAGTTGTCGCAATCATTGGGCCAATGTCCTCTGGTGGTACGCTTGCTGCAACACCAAACGTAACCAAGGCAAAAGTGCCATTGATCACACCAACGGGGACAAATGATGAATTGACGGTTAAAAATGGCAAAATTCAGCCTTACATTTTCCGCACCATTTTCCCAGATTCATTCCAAGGGAAAGTGATTGCCAACTATACGGAGGACACGCTCAAGGCTAAAAAAGTTTTGGTTTATTATGACAATGCGACTGATTATGCGCAAGGCATTTTGAAAACTTTTAAGGAAAATTACACGGGCGAAATCGTGGATACTTTGAGCTATCAAGGTGGCGACAAAGATTTCCAAGCGGCTTTGTCAAAAATTAAGAATAAAGAGTTTGATGCGATTGCCTTGATTGGTTATTATGCTGAGGGTGGTTTGATTACCAAACAGGCGCGTGAGATGGGCATTACACAGCCAATTGTTGGCGGAGACGGCATTTCTGATCCGACCTTTATCGATCTTGCAGGCAGCTCAGCGACGGATGTTTACTATGTTGCTGGCTTTTCGACAAAGGCGCCGTTTAATGAACGAACAGAAACATTTATCAAGGCATATAAAGATAAGTTTAACGAAGAACCGTCAGCTTTTTCAGCCTGTGCCTATGATGCGGTTTACATGATTAAGCAAGCAGCACAAGACGGCGAGGTCAAAAATTCAGCTGAACTCGCAGTAGCACTTGCCAAAGTCAAAGGACTTGTCGGTGCAACAGGTACGATTGACATTGACAAAGATCACAATCCAGTCAAAGCAGCGGTTATGGTCAAACTTGAAAACGGTAAAGAAGTTGCTGCAGAAATTGTAAAATAAATTAAAAAACGAACATTTAGATAGAAATCTGAATAGACTTCTCCCAAAAATAAAAAAATTTGTTATACTATAGTCATGAACTATGAATCCCTCACGAAACTCAGCGATAGTCATTTTAAACGTCTAGTTGGCGTTAAACGTCCAACCTTTGAATCTAT
>NZ_BLLI01000112.1 GCF_011170085.1 Pseudolactococcus hodotermopsidis
TCAAGCTGAAAATTCAGCCTAAATCATAACTAAATCATATCAAAAATGGAATCTAAAAGCAAATTTTGCTTTATAAATGTAACTCATGTTTAGACTTTTTTTGGGACATTTTCAATTTCGCTTGACAGTATAACTGTTTATATTTTCTAATTTAGCGCATTTAAAGTTTGATATTTAAAAACCTAAACTGGTTTAGCAACAATCACAATATTTGTTATATCACTCAGACAGGCTTGGAGCGTGATACGTTCATCTGCACCGGGTTCTACCATCTGCTCATAGACGTTGACACCTACTTGATCAATGAGATTGCCTTCGTCGTCAACCATGAGAATGTCAGTGACTTTGTAATTACGAATTGGATTGATGTTATCATGAACCTCAATCACACTGTTGATACGCATAGAGATAAGTTCACGAAAAACGCCTGGGTTATGACCAATGAAATGAGTGTTTAGATTTTCATCATTGTCCTGAATTGGTTTACCACCCCAACTCGCAATATTGCGTTCGGGGTTATTATCGATCCATTTTTGTGCTTTATTATCGCCATCTCGCCCGATATTTTTATACTCAAACTGTTTACCATTAATAACAAAATAAGTTTTCAAATGGCTAGACGCCGAAGCCCTATCACCATCAACATAGTTGAGATAATAATAGACGCCCCCTCCGATACCACTCAAAACAATCAGCAGTCCTAAAAGGATTCTCAAAGTTCTTATCTTTTTCTTGTTCATTTGAATCAATTTACTCCTTTCATCATTCTAACTTTCTTCACTAGATTTCCCACGATATAATATAACAACAATACCAATAAATATCAGGAAAATGGCACCACCGACAATGATGAAATAATGTTTGGAATCTCTCAAAAGTGATTCAGCATTGAATGGTTCAAGACGTGTCGAACTTTTCAATTTGATTCGCGCATCTGTATTAGCTGAGTCTGTTGTTCTTGCGACTGAATAGTCCGTCGCCAAGGCATCAAAATCAGTATTAAAAACGGTGCTTGATAATTGACCTGTTAGGTTATTAACATGCTTAACGATGATTTTATTTTTTAAACCTTTAAAAAAGACAAGCGATGTTTTATTTAGTCGATAGCCCTTTGGTGCTTTAGTTTGAGTCAATTTGTAAAGTGTGCCACGTGGAATATCGGTATATGAAATTTTACCATCGGCATCAAAAGTGACCGTTTTAGATTCATCTTTAAATTGAGATAGGTCAATTTTTTTGGCTTCATCTAGGTCGAAATCTGGGGCAACTTCTAGGGTTGAGATGTCAAATTCAGCACCTGCTAATGCTTTTGCGCTATTTTTATCAACACTAAACAATTCTACATTATAGGTCGCATTATTGCCAACGTCAAAAGTAATCACTTCATTTTTATAAGTATGTGTGATGTCATCTTTGATATTGCCATCCTTGTCCAACGTATAAACAGCGGTTTTAGCACCATCTTTACTGGTATGAATCTTATAGATTACCCCTAGATTGCGATAGCCAAGTGGCGCAAAAATTTCTTTGAGATAGTAATCTTTATCGGGCTCAATTTTCAGCTTGTCGCCTTTTTGATTACGGAGAAAAGCCTGTTGTCCCGTAACCAGAATCGTGCCTTCCGTATAATCTAAGCCGATAGTTTCATCTTCATCAAACATCGTCTCTTTTAGGGCGAAAACAGCACCTGGAAGTGGCAGTTGATACCTTTCATCAAGGCGTCTAACGGATAATTCAATCGTTGCTAATTCGTTGGCATCGGTAAATTTTGCCTCACGAGCCGTTTTGTCGGGTTCGATTGTTGGCGTTTCGGCTTTTACATTTTCAGTAAAACAAGTGGTCGCAATCGGTGTTATCATCATGATTGCAAGTAATAATAGGTGTTTAGTGCGATGCCTTTTTGATTTTGACATGCTATCACTTCCTTTCAATTTCAGCGTCAGCTTTGGCAATAACGACAATATTCGTCACATCGCTCAGGCAGGCTTGGAGTGTAATTCGCTCCTCATTTCCTGCGCCAACTATTTTTTCATAAATATTAACATTTTCTTGATTTATCAGATTTCCTTCATCATCAATCATGGCAATCTCAGAGACAATATAATTACGCATGTCGTTGATATTATCATAGACACTGATAACATCGTTAAGTCTAAGTGAGGTGAGGTCTCGAAAAACACCAGGATTGTGACCGATAAAATGCGTATTTTGGTTATCTTCATTATTTTGAGTTGCAACGCCGCCCCAAGTTGCAATATTATGCTCAGGATTTTGGTTTATCCAATTTTCAGCTGACTTCTTTTTATCACTATTTTCCCGACCAATATTGCGGTAATCAAGTATTTTGTCATTAATAACAAGATAAGTCACATGTTCTCCTTCTAAGAAATGATCCGCACTTGTATAAGTCGTATAGTAATAAATACCGATACCGACACCACTCCAAAAAAAGAACAAACCGATGATTATTTTAAATAAACTTGTTTTTTTCTTACTCATCTTCCTACCTCTTATCCTTACTTTCTCACTTTAACGGATTTAGGTTTTTGTTATTAAATGAAAATTCCAGCAATTGTATGAACGCGCCAATGATTGCCTCAAAGGAATTATTATCAGCTGAAATATTTAAAACTTGAAAACATTATAGTCATATTATAACACTATTTTCCTCAGTATCAAAGTCATAAGTATAGACAATAAAATAAAAAACAAGCAGCGAAAATTCGGGCTCTATAATAAATCGTGTGGGAAAAATTCCCAGACGATTTTTTTGCAAAAAAAATCCTTCCTTCTATAATGTGAGTTACTAAGCAACACAAAAGAAAGGAAAGACATGTTTAATTATATCCTAAG
>NZ_BLLI01000113.1 GCF_011170085.1 Pseudolactococcus hodotermopsidis
GATAGCTTATCTGTTACATCGCCAACCATTCCAACAAATCGGTAATGGATGTCAATTTGCTGAACACGTTTACTATTCCGTTCTTGACCATTAGCTGTTGGCTTGTGAATAATAATCTTATCAATCAACTCGTTCACAATGCTTGGTGTTAGCTGAGTTAAATTCAGATGTTTTTTTGCGATTCGCATAAATTTTTCAATATCTTGGATTTTTTCAGATTCAGAATTTAGATTTTTAGTTAATTTCTCAATATTTCGGGTAATCTCCGCTTGTTCAATATCGTAATTTTCAGCTAATTTCACAAATCGTTCAGTTGTCAAATTTCCAGAAATTTTATCTTCATAAAGGTTTTGAACGATAGTGTCCAACGTTAAATTCCGACGTTTTAGTTTCCGCAATTTTGACTTGTCTTTCGTGAGTTTCTCTGAACTTTCAATCTCAAACTGCGCTTGTAAAATCCGCACAAACTCCTGTTCCTGATTTGCCACAAAATCAGTCAAAAAATTAAAATCACGCAAAACTAAATCTTCCAAAACTGTCAACCTAATATAGTGTGTATCAGGACAAGGGTTAATTCGTCGTCCATATCGTATACATTTATAGTGGTCAAGCTGCTTATTGTTTTTAGTTTGTGGACAAAATGTGTGTTTGCTTCCGCAATCATTACAAAATACCAATCCTGCAAACAAATTTGGAATATCTTTATGAACGAGCCGTTTTGTATATACCCGTTTATGCATCCGCATTTTTTGCACAATATCAAATGTATCTTGGTCAATTATCGCCTCGTGTGTATTCTTAAAAATCTTCCATTTTTCTTTCGGATTGAAAGAATTTTTCTTGGATTTATAAGATTTGTGGTAAGTTTTGAAATTCACAGTATGCCCGAGATATTCTTGGCGTTCCAGAATATTACAAACAACACTGTCGCTCCAAAAATAAGGGTCTTCTGAGATAACTTTTTGTGATTTTAACCCCAAACTACGTTTGTGATAAACAGGCGTCATTATTTTGTTAGCGTGAAGTTTTCTGGTAATCTGGCTCGGTCCGAGTCCATTCTTGCAATACTCAAAAATTTTCTTTACAACTTCGCTAGCCACAGGGTCAACAACCCAATTTTTCGAGTTGTTCGGGTCTTTCAAATATCCATAAGGCGGATTAGCACACATTTTTTCGCCAGCGTTGCCTTTGGCGTGTTTGACCGCTTTAATCTTTTTGCTCGTATCTCTCGCATACCATTCATTAAACAGATTGCGCAGGGGAGAAAAATCGTCCTGTCCTTTGTCGCTATCCACGTTATCATTTATGGCAATAAATCGCACATTACGCTCTGGAAATAGCACTTCAGTATAACTTCCCACAATCAGGTAATCTCGCCCAAATCGGCTCAAATCCTTGACGATGAAAGTTTTAGCTTTGCCATTTTTGACTTGCATAACCGCCGTCTCAAAACCAGGGCGTTTGAAAGTTGTGCCAGAAATGCCATCATCTACGAAGAATACTGGATTTTTGAACCGTTTTTCTTGGGCATATTTTTCAAGCAAAAGTTTTTGGTTGAGAATTGAATTGCTATCTCCTGCATTGCCATCGTCCTGCGACAAACGGAAATATAAAATGGTCATTTCATCAAAATCGGCAAGATTGAGTTCTGTGTAATCTTTAATTGTCAAAGAGCTATTATTTTGTGGTTTCATCGGCTTTTCCTCCTTAAAAGCCACATCTTCCCGTGTTCAGTATAACTCTGAACGGCAGTCAAAGCAAGTCGTTTTCAGGCAAGTTTTGTGGCTATTTTTATTTATCTTGCAACATAATTCTAAGCAAAATATTGGACAAATTTTTTGTGGCTTTTGGGTTAAATTTTCTGTTGATAATGTAAATTGTTCGTCCGATTTTTACTTCATATTTTCCAGTTGGTAATTTTTCTTTTGTTCTATTTTCATTATTTTCCATCATCAATTCCTCCCGCCACAAACTCCGCAAATTCATCCAAACTCACAACCTGAAACAATTCCCAAAAATTAGCCAGCTCATCTTGAATGCGTTTTTGGATGGCGATTTTTCGTTTTTCATCTGGCGCAATCCAGAGGACGAGCGGAAAAACATTGTTATGTTTTTGTTCAAAACCCGTGTTGTAATAACGAATATATTGCTTGCATTTATTCACAATTCGGTTCAAACTTTCTGTGCTTTTATCCACCTCAATAAAATAGCTGTCAACATAATCGTGCAGTGAAATTTCCGCAAATGAATCTGGTTTCAAACGCATTTGTCCGCCCAAAGCATCCAACCAACCACGCCAACAAGTTGGTTCAAACAGAAATAAATCAAGCGTAAAATTTGGATTTTTTCTGGCGATTTCAGTCAGCTGAACATAAATTTCCGTAATTGCCAGCGTGTGTTCTAAATGATGCGAAGTTGGTTCATATTTATTTTTCCGTGAGATTGGCAAATTTTCGCCAGCCTGTTTAAGCGCCCGCAAACCCGCAGTTTTTATCGTCCAAATATACGAACCGCTACCAGCTCGCACGCCACCAATTCGGCGCTCTAAATGCGA
>NZ_BLLI01000114.1 GCF_011170085.1 Pseudolactococcus hodotermopsidis
ATTACTAACTTGGACGGTGCTGGAACAGCAAGAGCGCTTGCCAGTATCAAGGCAGAGCTTGCTAAACGCCAACGTGAGTTTGCCAAGTACGGTGTCAATAGTATCAATGATTATATGTCGCTATATAAGCAACGGCACACGCCCAAACCAGAAGTCACTTATCCGACTAAGCCACTTCCACATCTTATCTTAGTTTCAGATGAGTTTGCGGAGTTGAAGGCAAATGTACCAGAATTTTTGGATGAATTGACTTCAGTTGCTCGTATTGGACGCTCACTCGGTGTTCACTTGATTCTCGCAACACAAAAGCCAAGCGGTGTCGTCAATGACCAAATAGAAGCTAATTCAACAAGTAAAATTGCGCTAAAAATGGCAAGTCCACAAGATTCAAATGAACTTTTGAAAACACCAGATGCGGCGCATATTACAAATCCAGGTCGTGGTTATCTGAAAGTCGGTCAAAATGAAGTTTATGAACTTTTCCAAAGTGGTTATGCTGGTATTCCCTATGACCCTGAGGCGAGTAGTGATGAAAAAGTTGATGAGCGTGTTTTCAGAATCAATGATTTGGGGCAGTATGAGTTAATGTATGACCCAGATGAAGAAGTCGTACAAGGTAAGGACACGAGTGATTTAAAAAGTCAATTAGAGGAGGTTATCACTGAGATTGAGACTATCTTTGATAATTCAGAGCTTGTACAACCAGATAAACCATGGTTGCCAAATCTTGACAAGCAATTGCCAGCACCATTTGTCAAGCGAGCTAAAAAGCGCAGTCTAAATGTGCCTTTAGGTTTGCTTGATATTCCAAGCAAACAAGCACAAGAAGTTTATGAGTTCGACCTTGAAAAACAAGGACATACAGCTATTTTCGCAAGTCCAGGCTATGGCAAATCAACTATTTTACAGACGTTAGCGTTGAGCTTGTCACGTCAAAATACGCCCGAACAGCTTAATCTTAATCTACTTGATTTCGGTAATAATGGTCTTTTACCACTTAAAGCTTTACCGCATGTAGCAGATATTGTGACACTTGAAGAGGTTGAAAAGTTGCAAAAGATGTTGGATAGAATTGCGGGAGAACTTGCCAATCGTAAGAAACTTTTCAAAAATGCAGGTGTCGCAAGTCTTGTTCAATATGAAACTAAAACTAATCAGAAATTACCTGTTATTGTCACGATTCTTGACAGTTATGATGGCTTGACTTCAAATGATAAACGTAAGGATACGATAGATAATCTGTTACTCCAAATCTTGCGTGATGGTGCAAGTCTTGGTGTTTACCTCATTATCACAGCCAATCGTGTGGGCGGTATTCGGATGAATATGATGAGTAATATCGCAACAAAAATGGTGTTGTACTTGAATGAGGAAAGTGAAGTCGGAACGGTCATGGGTCGTGAGAAAGTCATGCAGGAAGCAACCAATGGTCGTGGACAGGTAATGCGTGATGTGCCGACAGCTATTCAGTTTTATTTGCCAGTTGAGGGACAGACAGAATCAGAGATTCTTGAAAATCTTGAACGAGAAGTTGCTTTACTTGATAGTTCTTGGACTGGCGAACGCCCCCAGAAGATTCCTATGGTGCCTGAAGAATTGACACTTGATACTTTTGAAGAATTATCTGGTGTTGCTAAGTTGCAAGCTATCCAAGCTTTACCGTTTGGTTTGTCCACAGCGACCACAGAAGTTTTGGGTTATCTCCCAAACAAACAACCTTATTTCTTGTTTGCGCCAATGGATGATGAGCAAGAGGTACTTTTCCAAAAAATGTTGTTGTTACAGCTTGCTCAGATAAAAACGGAAGTCTTGCTTGTTGATTTTAATGAAAAATTTGACGAGGTATTAGAAACGACAACTTTATCTCAAAATGTGAGCTTAATCAAAGATAATGGTGATGCTAAGGAAATTGTTTCGGGTATTGTTGCTTATCTGACACTTGCTAAGAAAAAAGAGCAGGGAGAGCCGATGTTAATTGTGATAAGCGATTTGGCAGATTTTGTCGCAAAAACTGGCTTGAAAGTGGAGAATTTGGTTCTTGCTTTGAAAAATACCAACAAAGTGGGACTGAACTTTATTATCTTTAGTCCACATGAATACTTTGCACGGTCATTTGAGGCAGTTCCCAAAGCACTTCGTGATTTGAAATTCTCAGGTTTGATTGGTGCAAGAGCTTATGATTCACCAGTGATTAAAACAACAGGTCATTCACAAGAACCAGCGCTATTGTTGCATGAAAGTTTTTATGTTATGCGTGGCGGCTCGCTATTTGACAAGTTAAAATTACCAACATTCACTAAGTGAAAACATGATACTGAAAGCGTTGCGATGTAGTTGTGCAAACTTTCCTAGAAAGTTAGCTTGAAGTTCAAATAAAGGAGGGCAATATGTCTGAAGAATTAAGTTTACTTCCTCTTGGTACTGCGGTCAAAATCAAAAATGATGAGAGTGCTTATGTTATCATAGCTAGAATTTTTCGGAAACAGGAGGATGAGCGTTTTTTACCGATTTATAAAGGTGTCCCCCATCCGTTTGGGGAAAG
>NZ_BLLI01000115.1 GCF_011170085.1 Pseudolactococcus hodotermopsidis
ATGCTTTTGCGGGAGCAGATGATGGTCAATCAATTTTTAATACGCTGGGTAAAAATTCAGATGTCGTGACTAAGAATGATGTTCAGAAGAATTTCAATAAGGTTGTGGGTGAATCGAATGGTGTTGGAAATTTTAAACCTAAAAAGGTAATATTAGATTCAGGAGAGGTTGCCTATGAATCTGTAAATGGCGAACTTGTACGTTCTTCCAAATATCTTAAACCCGATGGTACAATCAAATGGCCTGAAGCAGATGGATTTGTAGTGGATAAGGCAGGAAATCCAATTAAATTTGATGCGAATTTGAAAAAAGGTCAAATCATTGATAGATATGGAGATTCAGGTGGTCGATTTACTAGTCCAGTTGAAAATGGTAAACCATTGAATTATGATTCTAGAGGATTACCTTATCCTGAAAGTTCGCAAACTTATCACCAATATGAGATTGTGAAAGATATTAATATGAAAACAGTTCAAGAGGCTTATGACAACCTTCCAGAGTTTGATAAAAAGTTATTTGATAAAGCTATGGATGAATATGATTTTAGTATAGAGAAAATGGCAAATCCACAAAAAGGTAAAATTTCTGAGGTGTTTGGTTCAGGTGGTGGTACTCAGTTTCAGTTGGGAACGACTGTTAGTTGGTATGAAAAATTAGGTTTATTGAAGGAGATACATTAATGAGTAACGAAATTCTTGAAAATCAAAAATTAGAATTAGAAGAAGAAATTAAAAAATTAGGATATGGCTCTCTTAGATATTCATTGCTAAAAATCCCAGCTCAAAATCGAAATGAATGGCAAAGAAGAATTGACTATGAAAACGGAAAATATTTCGTATATCTTCTAGCAGATAGAGAAAGCTTAATGGGCAGTAAAAAAGAGTTTAATAATTTTGAAGAGGCAAAAAAAGAGTTTTTAGCTAGACTTGAAGGAACGGTTGAGCTTAATCGTATGTATATACAGGCAAAAATGCCTGTTGAATACTCCTCTCCGCTCTGGGATAATTATAATTAAAAAAGATGGAAGATGATAAGCTAGTTCAACAATTTCAAAAGTTAGAAGAATATAAAGAAATAATTGAACAAGATATTGAATTATTGAAATATCAAGATGTTAGATATTCTATATTTGCAGGTGAGAATAATAATAGACAAGATTATCAGTTGAGAATTGAAAGGGTAGAAGAACACTTTGAAGTCTTTATGACAGCGGATAGAGCTGGAATTATGGGCAAATATAAATTTGATGATTTTTTACCTGCATATAATAAATTTATGTCTATACTTCAGAGTATTGTGCTAAGTAATCGTCGTAGTGTTAAAGACGGAGAAAAACCGGAATACTCATCTCCGTTATGGAACAAATAGTCAATCAATTTTGGGATATGGAGGAAGACAATGATACCAGCATATCATGGCGATATTGTTGAGGGAATAAAGGGACAAAACAAAATCACATGGTATGTTTCGAGTAGAAATGATTGGTACAAACATAAACAATCCCCCAAAGTCAAGTCAGAATTTTTGAAAGATTTGTCTCAGGATGTTGAAAGATTGACAGAAGCAGGAGATATAAAAGCCTTGTCTATGGGACAACCCCTAGGGCAATTTTGAGAATGGCAAGTATATCATCAGTTACCATTAGATGACAGTGGTACTAACGATTTCAGTAATCTTGTTTTAATAAAAAAAAACGAACCTTATCAAAAAGTAATCACAAATTATAAAACTGTAATTAAAAAAGGTTTGGGAATAGGAGAAGAAAGAATAGTTGATTGGCACATGATAGAAGCGCCTATTTACCCTACCAAAACTTTGAAAGGTGGTAAGTGGACGATACACCCACCACCTAGGAAATCGAATTTCCAAGGTGGTGGAGGAGATGAATATATGGTTGAGAAAAAGAATATTGCTGCAATTTGGTTAGGAAATTTTACGAGTGTAGAAAGTTTTAGAGAGTTTTTAGAACCTGATTATGATTTAGAAGATGACGAAGCACTTGAAGCTATATACTCTCCTTTTAGAATAGCGTTTAAAATGTTCGATTCATATGATGATGACTTCGTAGATAAGGTAGTTTCTGATGATAAGATGAGTGAGCTGAGTATATCAAAGCTTTTGGGAGACATAGAGTTTCTTAAAGGGAAAGAATTTCCAAAGGATAATCCACAGTATAATTGTGCATATGTAATTTTTGATTACGAGTATGACGAACAGATTGAGTCTTATTTTTCAAAAGAAGGAAATGAATTTGTATTTTATAAAAATATAGAGTGTGACACTTCAGTTGATTTGAGTTGGATGGGACTTTAATTTTGAGTTTACTATAATTAGTAAACTTGCTTGAGAAAAGAATTTGACAATCTTGGTGTGTCAATCAAGGTTCAAGATGAGGAGGCAGCGCAATGAGTGTCACAGAATTTTATGCGGATGAGTGGCAGGCTCAATCTCCAGGTTTAGCCACAGGACTGGGCAA
>NZ_BLLI01000116.1 GCF_011170085.1 Pseudolactococcus hodotermopsidis
GCTGATAATTTCTGCCCAAACTGGCTGGTCGTTTATTGTCAAAATTTTGTCGTTGGCGGAAAGTTTCAACTCTATATATTCCGTATTTTTGTCATTTTGCATAGCCAGCGCATAAAACAGGCTTTCCGCCAGAAATATATAGATATTTTGGTGGTAATTCAAACCGTATGACTGAATTAAACCAGTGCGCACGCTACCGTTGAGATTGGTGGCATTTTTTATTTGCTCAATTATTTCATTGGCGATTTTTTCAGGGTCAAAATTCTTACTTTTGAAATTTAATGAACGGAATTTGCTTGCCATTTGAGCAATATATTTCGCCATTGAATTATGTTTAATTTCCTCTTTCGCCCCATCAAAAACGAGTTTACCTTTGCTTTTGCCATTATAGAATTTATTATAAAATCCATCATAACTATAAGCTCTTACCTCTGGAAAAAGCATCAAAGCCAGCGTTTCAGCCAAAGCTTTTGGCGTTGTCCAATCTGTTTTTGTCGAATGATTGAAAAAAATCTTAGAATAAGTCGGTATATCAAACATTAAAACACCCTCCGAATCTGGTTTGAAAGTTGCAGTAAATTTGCAACGAATGAGCAACAAATGCTTCAGCTCTCTTGATAAAATTATACCATAAGTTAAGGCGCTGACTTATAAAAATCAAAAATTTGGAGGAGACGAAAATGAACAACGAACAAATGAACTACCACTCACAAACACTCAGCCCCGCAAATTTTCAAACGGATAAATTGCCGATTGCTACAAAACGGCAACTTCATCAAGACGCTTGTCAGATTGTGCGAGAGGTTGCACGGCGCAATATGTTGGAAAATGGCTTGGCGATTATCGAAAATACAGCAATGCAAAATGTCGCAAATCTGTCTATTTTGGAGGCGCAACTTTTGGAAATTGCTCCACACGCTGAGGCTCGGTTGAAGATGCTGGTGGATAATTACACAATTCGGGCAGATAAGCGCTTGGGAGGTCAGTAAAATGAACGGAGTAAAACGACGTCCAAATTTTGAAATCACTTACGAAAATTTATTTTCAGTAAGGGGTGAAAAATGAATAAGTTTGAAGTAATTTTCTCTGTTGTTGTTTTGGTGTTAGCGATTTTGGCTTGGTTTTGGCTTTTTTCAGAAAAACCAGAAAAATCGCCCACAGATAATTTCACGGAAGAAGAAAAGTTTTATGCCGATTTGCTTTTGATGAAAAATGATTTAGATGCAGATGCATTTGAAACGAGTAAGCAGATGTTGGCGGAAGTGTTGGGAAATCGTTACTAAAATCCCCTATGTTGTAAATTCCACAACACCGAACAAAACAGTCAAAAACGTGCATCTCCACCACTGTTAGCGCTGTTCGCATCGCTTTGTTTTCTAAACCGTTCAAAGCTTGTTAAAAATCACAATATACGGTTCAATCTTAGGAGCTAAGGCGCGCTTTGCTTTAGCTTTTATCGAACAACAACCAAAAGAAAGGACAAAAATATGTCGAAAAATATTAACGAAAAGCAAGAAAATCATCAACCGAAAAAGTATAAAACTATCCTCGCAGATCCGCCGTGGGATGTCATGCAAAAAGGAAATTATGGCGCAATTAACCACTATAATTTGATGACTTTAGACCAAATTAAAGCAATGCCCGTCGCCGATTTGGCGGAAGAAAATGCCCATTGTTGGCTTTGGGTGACTAATGGCACGCTGGAAGCTGGTTATGATGTGCTCAGGACTTGGGGATTTCGCCCTGTTTCCATTTTTACTTGGGTCAAACCTCGGCTTGGACTTGGCAATTATCTGCGCAATTCCACCGAACAGCTTTTGCTTGGTGTGCGAGGCAAAGCGCCCATTAAATACAAAGGTCAAATGAACTGGGGATTTTTTCCGCTTCAAGATCACAGCCATAAACCAGAGGAAGTTTACGATATTATTGAGCGCTGTTCAGACGGTAAATATCTGGAATTGTTTGCTCGGCGTCCACGGTTTGGCTGGGATGTTTGGGGCAATCAAATTAAATCAGATGTCAAAATTTTGGGCTATCCTGTGCCAGAATATGCGGAAAATTGTCGGGATTTTACGATTGAAAATTCATCAGAAAGTGAGCGTGAAAATGTATGAAAAAACTTCTCATCTGCACTTTTCTGTTCCTAATCGCCTGCTGGATGGTCAACTTTGGCGCAAAACTTTTGCTCGATGTTTGGTGGATTTTGCTAATTCTTGCAATCACGATTCTGTTTGTTATCATCGCCATTCGCATCAAAAAATGGAAAGATTGGAGCTAGTTTTATGCAACGTAAAATCGAACATTTAGTCTGGTCTGAACTGTCATTTTTGCGCCCGCTAGAATTTCAAACGGTTATAGATACTTTCACGCATTTGGGTGGTTTAACTGGACGCAAAAGTATTATTTGGGAAATTCGCT
>NZ_BLLI01000117.1 GCF_011170085.1 Pseudolactococcus hodotermopsidis
AAGAAAAACAGCCGAGAAATTTGCTTTGTTGTGGCATATTTTGCCTTGCATAAAAACTGCAAAATCTGCTTTTCCTTATCTGTTAAATCGTGTTTTTGCATTTCGATTTCCTTTCAATTTTAAGCGATCTTGCTCCGTGTGAAATAAGGTAAATACGGAGTAAGTCGTGTGCTATATTTTTATAAATCGGCGATTTTCCGCCAACAAAAAGCGTTCGTCCAACCTCGTGAAACGAATAGCGAAACGAACGCAATTTTTGTCTTAATCTGCAGTATTTTTCTTGCGCCTGCCAATATTTTTGGGTCTGGTTTTGGGAATTTTCTCAGAATTTTTGTCTAAATTCTCGCTAATATTTTGCAGAGAATGCAAATCGGAAAATCCAAATTGCTTGGAAAAATCAGCCTCAATTTCAGAAGTTGGCGTGCCATATTTAAGCGCAGATTTCGCAACCAAATCGCTGTAATTTCTGGTTGCGGGCGGTTTAGGAAAAGTTTTGCCAGAAAGCCAGCCACTAGAAATTCCATTGTTAGGCAACTTGGCATAAATGTGATATTGAGGCAAGTGATAAAAATCCTCAGCCACAAGTTCAGGCGCTTGTTTTGCCAGCTCCTGCGCATCGTTCATATCCAGTCCAAAACAGATTTTATTTCGGCAATTCGCATCAATCGCCATTTTGATATTTTGCGACAGTTGATGCCGATATTGGTGCGCCAAAGTCAATGAAAGTCCAAGTCCACGAGCCTGACTCAGCGCATCTGCCAAATCTGTTGGCAAGCGCAAATAATCTTGTAGTTCGTCAATAAACAGAGAAATTCTGTGGCGCTTTTCTGCCGGAATTTCTGCCCGTTTTAGCGCCAAACTCCAAGTCAGGCTAACTAATAGCGAACCCAAAAAACGTGCAGATTCAGCGCCTGTAACGCCTTTATTTAGCGAAACTAAAACGATTTTTCGTTCGTAAAATAAGTCGTTTAGGGAAAATTTAGGATTAGAAACGCCCAACATATTGCGCAAATTTGGATGAATAAAAATCTGACGCAGTTTGTTAAGAACGGGCGAAATGAGCTGAATTTGCTCGCCATTAGATAAATTGTCGTAATAATTCCAGAAACTTTCCACACCAAATGGGTCGTGAATTTGTTTCAAGATTTTCTGGCGAAATGGTTTGTTGGTCAAAAGTTGTGGCAATATCGCAAGCGTCGCATTTTTGGATTTTGCCAAAGTTAAAATGGCGTGAGTCAAAACATCGGCGCTACGAATGCCCCAATTTTCCGCAAATAAATCTTGGAAAATCGCCATCAAATGTTGGGTTAAAAGTTCTGGCGAAATGCCGTGTTTGGTCAGCTCAAACGGATTAAAACCAACCAAATTTGGAGAAGTTGGGTCAAGCAAAATTAAATCTTCCTCACGATTTTTGGGAAATCTTTCCAGAATATCTCGCACCAAATCGCCCTTGGGATCGATAACCAAAACACTGCGTCCAAGAGAAATGTCTGCCAAAATCAAATGCAACATCGCCGTGCTTTTGCCCGAACCCGTGCCACCAAGCAGAACAGTATGACAGAATGAATCGTGCTCAGAAATCCCCAGATTTTTAGCAGAAATTGCACCATTTAAGGTGTGAGAATCGCCAAAAATCCGCTTATGATTTTGTTTTAGCCCGATTGGTGGTAAAATAATTTTTGGATGGAGCTGTGAAATCCCGTGCAAATTTTTATCGCCAGTTGGGAAAATTCCCAGATTGGCGAGCTCAAGTGTCGAAAGTTTGAGAGGAAATTGCCACGGAATTTGCGCTTCATCCATTTTTTGTGGCAAAATTTCTTTGAACCGAATTTTAACGTGCGAGGATTCCAGAATTTTGAAACAATTTTGCATGGATTTTATCAGCTCGATTTGTCTTTTCGGACTGCCAGATTTTGCACCAATTCTCACAAGTGTGTTAAATGTTGCCAATGAATTTTTGTCGGTCAGTTGCTTTTTGGCTTCGGCAGAAATCGGCGGAATATTGCCAGAAATGATTTGCCACCAAGTTGCGTTCGGATTTATGAGTTCTGCTGGCGTGGGATGCGGTGGCGAACTTCTGCCGATAATGAGTTGCACAATTAGCGCCTCATTTTCACGGTCATTTCATAAATTTAATTTATCCGACAAATTCCGAAATTTCACAAGTTAAATAGCTATTTCAGACGATTATTTCCCTAACCGCTTTAATTTTCATAAAAAATCTGTTAAACTTTCGTTAT
>NZ_BLLI01000118.1 GCF_011170085.1 Pseudolactococcus hodotermopsidis
AACAGAGTGGTTGACTGTCGTTGAATCTTACTTTTGGCGTTTTCTTGTGCCATTGAGTTTAACTAAACCCTATTGCGAGAAAATATTTTGACTTGACAATGGGGCATTTATAACAGGAGTAGCCATGAAAAGAAGTGAACGTCTAGTCGATTTCACTAATTATTTGTTAAATCATCCCAGAAAACTAACGACACTATCATTTTTTAGCGAACGTTACGAGGCAGCCAAATCGTCGATTTCTGAAGATTTAGTCATCATCAAACGCATTTTTGAGACAACTGAAGTCGGTTCAGTTGAAACTTTTGCTGGTGTTTCGGGTGGTGTTATTTTCACGCCCAGTATTTCCGATGAAAAATCACAAAAATTTGCCAACGACATTATTGACTTGATGAAAGAAAGTAACCGCATTTTGCCAGGTGGTTATATCTACTTATCCGATATTTTGGGCACGCCATACAATCTCAACAAAATCGGTAAGATTATTGCTCATGAATATATCGGCAAGCAGATTGATGCCGTCATGACTATTGCTACCAAAGGCATTCCCATTGCCCAGGCTGTCAGCGGGATTCTTGACGTGCCTTTCGTCATTGTTCGGCGCGATCCCAAGGTCACAGAAGGCGCCACGCTCAATGTCAACTACATGTCGGGGTCTAGCTCTAAAGTTGAAAATATGACACTCTCCAAGCGTTCTCTTGCCCCAGGACAGCGTGTTTTGATTGTTGACGACTTTATGAAAGGTGGCGGTACGCTCAATGGCATGAAGTCGCTCGTTCATGAATTTGACTGTCTTCTTGCGGGCGTAGCCGTTTTTGCCGAAGGACCTTTCAAAGGTGAGCGTCTAATTTCCGATTATAAGTCTATCTTAAAAATTGATGATATTGACGTTGAAAATCGTAGTATTGAAGTCAAATTAGGTAATATTTATCAAAATATTTAACTAATTTCGCCCATTTTTGTCAGCTCATAAATTTGTTGACAGGAAAAAGATATGCTAAAATTTCTTTAGTCGTCACTCCTCTTTGACTTGTGGTTGCGATTACTTACCAAAGTGTTATTTTTTTCTTAATTATGTGTCACACTAAGCCAGTTGACAGGTACTTTACCCAATATTTCCAACTCCGTATTAACTTGTCTAAAAACATTGCTCCCGAAAAAACCGCGATGCGCAGAAAGTGGCGATGGGTGTGGTGCGGTAATAATTTTATGTCGGTCGTTTGTGATAAGTTGCGACTTTGATTGCGCTGGTCGACCTAACAAGAGAAAAATAACAGGTGTTTCACGTTCGTTTAAAAGAGAGATGATTTTATCCGTAAAACCCTCCCACCCTTTTTGAGCATGTGAGTTCGCCTTACCCTCCTCAACCGTAAGCGCTGTATTCAAGAGCAAGACGCCTTGCTCAGCCCAACTCGTCAAGTCGCCGTTGGCTTGTATCGGTGTTGCAAATTCATCGCCAATCTCCTTATAAATGTTCCGCAATGACGGCGGAAGTGGGACATTTTTCGGAACAGAAAAACTCAACCCCATGGCTTGCCCTTTTCCGTGGTAAGGATCTTGCCCAAGTAAAACAACCTTGACGTTATTATAATCAGTTAAATTTAGTGCATTAAAAATTAAAGGTTTAGGCGGAAAAATATTTTTTGTAAAACTTTCCATAGCAATAAATCTGCTCAAATTTCTCATCACCTCATTTTGTAACTCATCATTCAGTAACTCGCCCCATTTTCCTTGAATTGTCGCTTTCATCCCAACCCCTCCTTTTCGTTATAGTAACAATTATACCTTAAAATTTTAAAAATCAAAGAAAAAAATTGAGTAACTGGTGATTTTTTTACCAATACAAGTCAATATATTTAATAATCTTCTGTTTCAATCTGAACTTCTTGTTCCTATCTACTTTTTCTCCATTTTTTAAAGCATTGAAAGTTCTCATTTCTTCTGCAGTTAAAAAGTTCTTGATGTCCCTATAAAGCGCGTTGTATATAACATTTTCTTCAATAGACTTCTCCCAAAAATAAAAAAATTTGTTATACTATAGTCATGAACTATGAATCCCTCACGAAACTCAGCGATAGTCATTTTAAACGTCTAGTTGGCGTTAAACGTCCAACCTTTGAATC
>NZ_BLLI01000119.1 GCF_011170085.1 Pseudolactococcus hodotermopsidis
TTGCTTTAATTTGGTCTAAAGTCATCAAATTATAGTGGTTAATTGCGCCATAATTTCCTTTTTGCATGACATCCCACGGCGGATCTGCGAGGATAGTTTTATACTTTTTCGGTTGATGATTTTCTTGATTTTCGTTAATATTTTTCGACATATTTTTGTCCTTTCTTTTGGTTGTTGTTCGATAAAAGCTAAAGCAAAGTGCGCCTTAGCTCCTAAGATTGAACCGTATATTGTGATTTTTAACAAGCTTTGAACGGTTTAGAAAACAAAGCGATGCGAACAGCGCTAACGGTGGTGGAGATACACGTTTTTGGCTGTTTTGTTCGGTGTTGTGGAATTTACAACATAGGGGAATTTTAACGTTTTTTTGGTGGCTTAATTCCGTGGCGAGTATTAAACTCAGCTAATTTCGCTTTATCTGATTTTTTCAAATCTTCTTCAATTTCTATTTTGAACCTCAAAAGTTCAGCTTGTTTCTTGATTTCTTTTGGTGTGGTTTGTTTTTTGCTCATTGTCTGTCCTCCTGTTAGTTACCATCATTCTTATACTTGAACGATTCCCGAATCAGCGCCAAATAAGCTTGATAAGCCTCTGCTTGCTGGCGTTCTTGTTCGACTTTAATCCGATTTAATTCAGCTTGCTTGGTGACATTTGTATTGATTTTTTGAAAAGGCGTTAAAACATTTTCGTGCCAAAATCTAGAAATGCTTGACGGCTCAACATTAAAGATAAGAAAACCTGCAATCGCCCAAAACATAATTAGAAATAATAGAATCATCATTTTGAAACCTCCTTACCATCTCGCAATTCTGTTAGTAGCGCCCATCACATAGGCGTTGACAATATGGTTATAGCGTTCAGCACCCTGTGGTGCAATTTCCATTAAATGCTGTTCAAAAGCAGAAAGCGCACCAGTATGTTCTAACACATTTTGCGTGAGATACGCCCGCCCATCTTCGTGCAGTTTGGCAAGCATAACTTGTTTGATTTCTTGTCCACCTTGTTTTTTGAGTTCAAGCGTGCCGTCATTGGCAAATTCCCAGCATTTTCTGGGTTGAATGTTGTGAGTTCGTTGTTCATTTTCGTTTCCTCCAGTTTTTTATCTTAAATTAAAATGATACAGCTAAATTTTCTAAGCAATTATGGTGGTTTCTCGGTTTCTTTTTCATTTTTATTTAGTAAGCTATTTTTTAATTTCTTATTTGTTTTGTCATTTTCTTTAGATAAATTATTGAATTTAGGGTGGTTCATTTTCTATTCCTCCATTTCGTCAAGACAGTGAGCTGTTATTCTGATATAATAGTAAATGTGATTCTGGTGATATTACTCTATAAGCTTTTGTCTATACTAGAATAATATCAATTTTTCTTTTCTTGAACTATTGTCGGAAAAATTCTTTTTGGGAAATTTTGAAGGAAGGTGTTTATGTCTAATTTTAAAGAATATGAAATTGATAGATTGTCTTTGGCAGGTCTATGTAAATTGTTAATAAATCACGCAATAGAAGATAACTTTAGAGCGCAAGATAAGGCTTTAAACCATATTATCGATATCATATATTCAGATTTTTCCGTTGGAGAATCGGAAAATATTGAATGTAAAGTAGTCTCCGAAATTCCTTCTTATGACAAAGGAACGCGTGCCTTAAATGAAGTTCTTAACGAAAAGAGTGAAATAAAAAGTAATATTAAAAGTGCGCTAACAGATAAAGAAAGTGATTGTAAAAGAATTTCAGAAGTTCTTCAAGGTAAAAGAGAAATAAAACATCTAGGTAAAAAAATAAATTATATGGATTATTTCCATTATGAAAGAGTTTGTGCCTTTTGCTTTGTTTTATTAGACTTCTCCCGAAATTAAATTTCGAAATTGATAATACCACAAATTAAGGACGCCCGAAGTAAGTGCCTCTTTCTTCGATTACGATATTTCTGAGCCATACACTTAAAGGTTTTGA
>NZ_BLLI01000120.1 GCF_011170085.1 Pseudolactococcus hodotermopsidis
TCGACACTAGCACGTTGTTTCTTTTTCTTACCATCGTGTACTAACTTGATAACACGATACTTTTTCAATTCATTCACAGTGAGTAATATCCTTTTCATAAGTATTAGTTTAACATTTGGGACATTTTGTATTTCGACCTACTTAGGACATTATCACTTTCGAATGATAAGTATCTGAATATAACCAGTCTTTTTCTTGTAAATGATACTTGCTTAGGATATAATTAAACATGTCTTTCCTTTCTTTTGTGTTGCTTAGTAACTCACATTATAGAAGGAAGGATTTTTTTGCAAAAAAATCGTGTGGGAATTTTTCCCACACGATTTATTATAGAGCCAAAAAACGCCCTTTAGGGACGTTTTCTAAAATTATTTCAATAATTTTAATTAGAAATTGTTAATATCAAAATCTTCACCTAAGAAATCAGCAAGTGAGAAACCTTCTTGCGTTTCAGGTAGTGTGTATTCTGGTTTTGTGTTGCGACGTGGCGCACGTGGTTTAGAATCACGACGTTGTCCGCCATTGCCAGAATCATTTGAACGTTCTTTACGTGCTGGCGCTTCAGTCAAGGCTTTGATTGACAATGAAATACGTTCCTCAGCTGGTTTCACATCAAGTACTTTGACTTGAACGGCTTGACCAACTGACAAAACATCCTTAGCATTTTCAACACGTTCCCAAGAGATTTGTGAAATGTGAACCAAACCTTCAACACCTGGGAAGATTTCAATGAATGCACCGAAATCAGTGATACGTTTCACAGTACCGTCTAGAACAGCCCCAACTGGTGCTTTTTCTTCAATGTCATCCCAAGGACCTGCTTGTGTCGCTTTAAGAGAAAGTGACACACGACCAGCTACTTCGTCAACTTTCAAGACTTTAACTTGAACAGTTTCGCCAACTTTAACCACATCGCTAGGTTTCTTAACACGTCCATGTGACAACTCAGTCACGTGAACAAGCCCATCAACGCCACCAAGGTTAATGAAAGCACCAAAGTCTGTTGTACGCGCAACAGTTCCTTCAACGATGTCGCCCTCATGCAAATTAGCGAAAGCCTCAGCGCGTTGTGCTTTAGACTCCTCTTCAATAACCGCACGACGACTCAAGATGAAACGTTTATCAGCAGCATTGACTTCGATAATTTTAGCTTCAAGGTCTTCGCCAACAAATTTCTTAGTATCACGAACAAAATAAGTGTCAATCATAGATGCGGGAATGAAACCACGAACACCGTTGAAATCAACTGATAAGCCACCTTTAACATCTTTTACGACTTTAACAGTGACAACTTCGCCTTCCCTACCTTCAAGGTCAGTAAAAGCTTTACGTGCAGCAAGACGTTTTTCAGAAAGCAAATAAACATTCGCACCTTCTGATTCTCTACCAACGATTTGTTTCACAACCAAAAGGTCGCGAATATCGCCAGATTTGACGAAGTCGTTAATATCAGCATCACGTTCGTTTGTCAGTTCGCGAAGTGTCAAAACACCCTCAACACCTGTACCAACAATAGCCACAGTAGCTTGACCGCCTTCAACAGTGAGAATTTCACCACTTACGACATCACCAACTTTAACGTCACCGACGCTGTTCAATAGTTCTTCAAATTCGTTCATTTTTTAAAAAGTTTCCTCCAGCAATTTGACTGACACATATTTTAAGGAAAGTCTAAAAATATTTTTGTATTTTGAAAATAATCTTCAAAAACAAAGAACAAAGACAAGTTATTAGCATTTCCATTTACAACCGTTACAGTCCTAAGGTCTATTTTAGCACAATCCTTTCAAAAAGAAAAGTGTTTTTTATATAATTTTTAAATTTTATCATTCGAAAGTGATAATGTCCTAAGTAGGTCGAAACATAAAATGTCCCAAATGTTAAACTAATACTTATGAAAAGGATATTACTCACTGTGAATGAATTGAAAAAATATCGTGTTATCAAGTT
>NZ_BLLI01000121.1 GCF_011170085.1 Pseudolactococcus hodotermopsidis
TCATAGATTCAAAGGTTGGACGTTTAACGCCAACTAGACGTTTAAAATGACTATCGCTGAGTTTGCTGAGGGATTCATAGTTCATAACTATAGTATAACAAATTTTTTTATTTTTGGGAGAAGTCTATTGTTATACCTTTATCATCATTCAACAATTTTTGATATACTCAATTCGTTAAAAATAAAGAACATTTTCAATAGCCTCACTATCGGCATAAGCCAAAATTCTCTTTTGGATTGTTTTATCATAGGTCATACTTACAGTTATCATACGTTGCGCTTTTTTATCGAATTGAGTATATAACTGTTGCTACCACCTTTATCTTTAGGTATGATATGATCAATTTGCCACTCATCCTGTGAAGGGGGGATACCTTTCTGACTTTTTTCAGGTTTAACAAGTTCTTTTCCTGACATATCCGATTTGACTTCTCCACCGTTATTTTTCATATTTTCTTCAATGATATTTTGCTTTTGTTTTTGAGTAAAGTCCTTCCCTTCTCCAACAGTGTTGGAATCCTCCAAATTACTATATGGTCCGCCTCCACCAGAACTAGCCATCGCACTACCAACTTGCATGCAGAACTGCCAAGCACAGCATTTTTGATAGCTTGTTCGCCAATAGAAACCGTAACCTTGGTGGTACTGACAGTCAAGCCACTATTAACGGCATTTCCTCCCGCAAAGGCTAAATTACAGCCGTTAGAAAATGTCGGCACTGTAATTTTTGTACCATTTGCAGCGTTCGCAGCACCCGGTATCATAGATAAAACACCTGTGACACACAGGCGTTTCATAAGTTTAATCTAAAACATAATTTTCGGAATCTTTTACGAAGAGTTGTTTTTTAACGGAAAATCCATGAAAAAGTCACTTGTTTTTTCAAAAATATTTAAAAATATAATCAATAACTTTGGTATTTCAAAATATTTCTACGAAAATAACTTTTAAAATAGATTAACTAAAAATTAAATCGACAACTTACATGTATATTCCAGAAAAATTAAATTTATGAAACGCCCGTGCCTGTGACACCCTTGACAGCTCTTTCTGCACCTGACAATTCTTTACTTGTTACGAGATTTTTGCCTGTTACCGCATTAGCTACGCCGTATGCACCCAAAGCAACGTTCATACCAACACCAATAGCTGTTGTTGCTGGGATAAGCGTTAAGATACCTGCCGTTACAGATAAACCAAGCCGAATAGCGCTCTCACACATCTTACGAACTCACTTTTTGAAGGTACAACTACATCAGTCATCTTGTTCCTTCCTTGATATACTCAATTCGATAAAAAAGCGAAACGTATGATATACTGTAAGTATGACCTATGATAAAACAATCCAAAAGAGAATTTTGGCTTATGCCGATAGTGAGGCTATTGAAAGTGTTCTTTATTTTTAACGAATTGAGTATAGTCATATTATCTCGAAGATTTTCCTTCTTCAAGCCCTTATACTTTTTATAATCCCGAGTTTTCAGACCACTCCAAGTCTCCGTCATCAAATCCGTCAAAGTCACATACTCTTGCCCTCTCTTAACACCAGACTTATCCCATTCATCTGTCAAACCTTTTCTGACTTCAATTGACCGAATCCGCTGATTGATTCAATTTTCACTGTAACCAACTTGATTAATATCAAACCCTCCACTTTCCATAGTCATCTTTAATGATATTAACTTTCCATATGAACGCAAAAAAAACGGCTCTTTGTCAAATCGTGTGGGAAATTCCTTTCCCCTATAAAGCAAGTAACTGATTAGTTGCTTGTTTTTTAATTTATTAAGGTTTTATTCATGAGTAGGATCCGTTTCTTAAAGTTTTTAAACCT
>NZ_BLLI01000122.1 GCF_011170085.1 Pseudolactococcus hodotermopsidis
CTGAAGCTGATTCAGATTCCGTAGAAGATAGTGATTCTGAAGCTGATTCAGATTCCGTAGAAGATAGTGATTCTGAAGCTGATTCAGATTCAGTAGAAGATAGTGATTCTGAAGCTGATTCAGATTCCGTAGAAGATAGTGATTCTGAAGCTGATTCAGATTCAGTCGAAGATAGTGATTCTGAAGCTGATTCAGATTCAGTAGAAGATAGTGATTCTGAAGCTGATTCCGATTCCGAGGAAGATAGTGATTCTGAAGTTGATTCAGATTCAGTCGAAGATAGTGATTCTGAAGCTGATTCCGATTCCGAGGAAGATAGTGATTCTGAAGTTGATTCAGACTCCCAAGAAGATAGTGATTCTCAAGAAGACTCAGATTCAACCGAGGATAGTGACTCCACTGAAGATTCCGATTCTGCTGAAGATAGTGATTCAACCGAGGATAGCGATTCCACTGAAGATTCAGATTCAGCCGAAGATAGTGATTCCACTGAGGATAGCGATTCTCATGCGGACAGTGAGTCTGACTATATGTGGGTTGATATTCCTGATAATACATGGCATGATGGCAATAGCGACAATCTAATTGATGAGCCAGCAGATGTTGATAATGACGGCATTCCAAACAGTATGGATGACGACATTGACGGCGATAAGATTCCAAATGCGGAAGATACCGACCGTGATGGCGATGGCATTCCAAACGATAAGGATAAGACCCCAGATGGTGCGCCAGATCCGATTGACAATGGTTATCATGAGGGGAATCTGAAAGATCCAATCCTTAAACCATCGGACGTAGACGGCGATGGTATTCCGAACCAACAGGATGATGATATTGACGGCGACGGTAAATTGAACGCTGAAGATGAGGATGCTGACGGCGACGGTATCAATAACGCTTACGATAAAACACCAAATGGCGACCAGTCAGGCGAGTTGATTCCAGATAACACGTATCATGAAAATGATCGGACCAATCCAATTGCTGAGCCAGCAGATGTTGACAATGACGGTACGCCAAATAGTATGGATGATGACATTGACGGCGATGGCATTAAGAATGAGTTGGATAATGACCGCGATGGCGATGGCATTCCAAATGATCTTGATAAAACACCAGACGGTGCACCAGATCCGATTGACAATGGCTATCACGAGGGCGATTTGACCAATCCGATTACAGACCCAACGGACGTAGACGGCGACGGCATTCCGAACCAACAGGATGATGATATTGACGGCGACGGTAAATTGAACGCTGAAGATGAGGATGCTGACGGTGACGGTATCAATAACGCCTACGATAAAACACCAAATGGTGACCAATCAGGCGAATTGATTCCAGATAATACGTATCATGAAGGCGATCGGACAAACCCAATTGCCGAGCCAGCAGATGTTGACAATGACGGTATTCCAAATAGTATGGATGATGACATTGACGGCGATGGCATTAAGGACGAGTTGGACGATGACCGCGATGGCGATGGCATTAAGAATGAGTTTGATAAAACGCCAGACGGTGCGCCAGATCCGATTGATAATGGCTATCATGACGGCGATTTGTCTAAACCAATCACAGATCCAACAGATGTGGACGGCGATGGTATTCCGAACCAACAGGACGATGATATTGACGGCGATGGTATTAAAAACGCTGACGATGAAGATGCTGACGGCGATGGTATCAATAACAAGTACGATAAAACACCAAATGGTGACCAATCAGGTAGCTTGATTCCAGATAATACGTATCATGAAGGCGAT
>NZ_BLLI01000123.1 GCF_011170085.1 Pseudolactococcus hodotermopsidis
TAGCTTCATACCAAACTAAATCATCTTGACCATTTTTATCAGACCAAATCGGCACTTTTAATGAACTGATATCCCCTGTCGCTTTTATACGGACATCAAATTTTCCTGTACTAGGCGTTCCTTCAATAGCTGTACTTGTGATTTTAACCGCTTGAGTACCAACTTGTAACTTCTCATTGATTGAAGCACTTGTCAAGATATTTCCTGAGGAACCAAAAGCGAAGGCTTGAACATGATAAGAACCACTTTGGTTACTATGATTAGAAACATTGAAACTAGCTACATATTCGCCACTTGCTACTTTTTTAGCTTCATACCAAACTAAATCATCTTGACCATTTTTATCAGACCAAATCGGCACTTTTAATGAACTGATATCCCCTGTCGCTTTTATACGGACATCAAATTTTCCTGTACTAGGCGTTCCTTCAATCACCGCACTCGTTATCTTCGTTGGTGTTGCATTACCATAATAATACACCACCAAATCACGAAATTGGTCAATATTATAACCAAATCTTGCCCAATAAGCATCGGGATCGACATGGTCAGTACCACCCCATTTGTAAGAAATCATCTTATGTGTCGCTAGATTGCCATCAAGCGGTGCGCTCGGATTATGACTAACAATACTCGGCGCTGACATGAGCTTGGGTGCACCCATATTGTACTTCTTCATCTGATCAGCAGTCCATTTAGCGAGCGTTGCAATCTGCTTGTAAAATGCCGCATTGGTTGTCACGCGCATTTGCTCAATCTGAATACCGTATTGATTACCATAAGGACCCGAACCCCAAGCTTTTTTCTTGGTATCGGCAATCGTAATCAGCTGATTAGCATCAACAAAAGCATGCACAAAAGCCGAGTCTTGCGTCCGAACCATGTAGTCAATAGAACCTGTGATTGAGCCGCCATCAACGCCAACCTCATGAATGATGACCATTTTCGGTTTCCCACCAACATAGTCCATATTGATGCCACCATTTTTGCTGGAATCTTGATTATAAATTTTGCCAAGTGACAAAGTCTCACTCGCAGGCGTAACTTTATTTTTGATAATATAATCATTGACTGCACTAGAGGCTTGTGTCACCTCAACGGCAACTCCCCCTTGAATCAATATGAATACACTCACAAATAAGATTTTATTTCTTACTCTCATTCATTCTCCATTTCTTTTTTAAATTTTATATTTACTATTATTATAACACTATTTTTTCCTTTTGGGAAAGATAAGTTGAAAGAAAATATTTTTGGACTTTTGAAAAAGTTAAATTGCCTTTCCCATTTTACGTATTGATTAAAAAATTGGCAATTGATTAAAACAAAAGTCTTAAAAAGAGACTGGGACAAAATACCACAGTCACTGAACTAAAAAAGCAAACTAATCCATCAATTTTGATTGTCCAGTTTGCTTTTTCTGGCTCTATAATAGACTTCTCCCAAAAATAAAAAAATTTGTTATACTATAGTTATGAACTATGAATCTCTCACCAAACTCAGCGATAGTCATTTTAAACGTCTAGTTGGCGTTAAACGTCCAACCTTTGAATCTATGAGCAGTCTTCTTAAGACCGCTTATCATGAAAAACATAACCGTCGAGGTCGTCACAGTAAATTA
>NZ_BLLI01000124.1 GCF_011170085.1 Pseudolactococcus hodotermopsidis
TAACTTGATAACACGATACTTTTTCAATTCATTCACAGTGAGTAATATCCTTTTCATAAGTCTTAGTTTAACATTTGGGACATTTTATGTTTCGACCTACTTAGGACATTATCACTTTCGAATGATACTTCAGTTGTTTTTCGCTATTTCGTCGTTGACAATTCTTGTCGAAAAATAGCTCAAAAGTTGCGTTTTGGTTTTATGATAATTATCTAGCATAAGATAGATTAAAATAAGTATTTTTTAGCTGTATTTTTGATATAATTAGATTAATAAATATCTGATATGGAGATTGTCATGCTAACAAAAGAAGAGTTGCCTGTTTGTCCAGTTGCAACAACAGTTGATTTAATTGGGAATAAGTGGAAATTGCTAATTTTACAACAACTATTATTTAAAACGATGCGTTTTGGTGAATTACAAAAAGCTATAAATGGCATTAGTCAAAAGGTTTTGACACAAAATTTGCGAAAAATGGAAAAGGACGGTATTATCAAACGTAAAGTTTATGCTGTCGTACCGCCGAAAGTTGAGTATTCAATGAGTGATTTGGGAGAATCCCTTCGTCCGATTATTGATGTGATGAGTGATTGGGGAAATATTTATATCAAAGAAAATTTAATATCGAAAATTTAAGAGTTTGTATTTTTATTAAAATCTTACCTTTTGGTAACTCTCTAATAAAAAAGTGCTTACTTTTTTTCTGTACCGACTTCATTTATAATAAAAATATGAAGTAGAAAGTTTTACTTCAAATTTTCAAAAAGGAACAGTAATTTTAATGACTTTAAACAATTTTAGCGCAGTAAATGTTTTTGCAAAAAAATTAGTGAATGATGAAATATCAATATTTCAAGTTATCAAAGGTGACAAAATTAAATTGTTTGACGAACCAACTTTTATCAAATTAAATGATTTGGCATTTCATAATGGTGTGATTGAAGTAAAAGTTAAGAGTAAAGTCTTGCCTGATGCACCCGATTTTGCAAGAGGTTTTATTGGTGTAGCTTTTCGTATCAATGAGAATAATAGTGAATTTGAGGCGATCTATGTTCGTCCGAGTAATGCTCAAAGTACCAATCAACTAAGAAGAAATCATACGACACAGTATTTTTCTTATCCAGATTACAAATTTGATCGATTACGTGAGGAATCGCCCTCAGTTTATGAATCTTATGCACCGATTGCCTTAGATGAATGGATTGACTTGAAGATTGAAGTTCAAGGTTTACAAGCAAAATTATTTGTCAATCAGTCACTCTATCCTGTCTTGATTATCAATGATTTGAAACATGGTAACTCAATCGGTAGTATTGGACTTTGGGTCGAAGTAGGGACAGAAGGTTATTTTACTGATTTAAAAATAGACTTCTCCCAAAAATAAAAAATTTGTTATACTATAGTCATGAACTATGAATCCCTCAGCAAACTCAGCGATAGTCATTTTAAACGTCTAGTTGGCGTTAAACGTCCAACCTTTGAATCTATGAGCAGTCTTCTTAAGACCGC
>NZ_BLLI01000125.1 GCF_011170085.1 Pseudolactococcus hodotermopsidis
TAAATTTGAGGAACTGGAGCAGGCGATGTATGATAAGTCTCAAAAAGACTTACCTGCTGATTTGTTTATGGCTCTGACTGGTGGTGCTGCCAAAGCGGCTGAAGATTTTTTGAAGAATCTAAAACGCCCAGAATTTACGACACCGATTAAAACAGGCTATTGAAAGCTACCTGAATTTAAAATAAGGACTATAAGAAATGACAGATATAACAAGACAACGCTATTTGCTTGAAGAAGAGTATGATAAGGACAAGCGTGAACTTGAACGTCAAAGAACTTTGCTTGAAGAAAAATCAGATGATTTTAACCAAAGTACAAGACGTTTAGTGGAAAAAATGTCTGCCTTGTTACCAGAAAATCATCGAGAAGTGAGCGATTTTAGTCATAAGGTAAGTAATATAAAAGATGAATTCCAAGCAGAAGTAAATCAATTCTATCAAAAACTTGAAGATGAAACGTCTGAAGTTAATGCTAGATTTGATTTGGCGCTTGAGAATTTAAAGTAATGAACAAACTAGGAAAGTAGAACAAAAATGACGATTTTTGAATCAAATGAACGAGACATAAAAGAAAGTTTTTATATAGACGAACGCTTGAACCCAAGAGACTTATCCTTTATCGTCTATATGTTGGATGACAGGCTTACTAAACTCACTCTGACTGCTAGTCGTCCGTCGGTCACTTTTTTAGCGTATTCTCTTGGTATTGTCAATGATAGTGTACGTATCAATGGTAACAAAATGCCCAATGGTTTTAGTGAACTTGATGAGCAGAAATTTTTAATTCTGTCACGAGAGAATGCAAGAACTAGCTTTTTTGTCGTGAATGAAAGTGATGATTTTGTCATTAGTCAGGATTGTTTTGCGGGGCTAAAAGTGCCGAGTTCATTTCGTCTTATTCTACATCAAGATAGTTTGATTATTGAGACAAAAGGTGCGGTTGTTTATCATAATGATGAGAAAATCACAGGCAATCAAGTTTATCCAATTAGCGTTGGCACAACTGTTTTGACGGAGGAGTTCTTGCTTGAGAAACGGACGAATCAGTGGAAAATCACAACTTTTTCAGAAGCTATTATTTTTGATACTACGCAATTATTGATTAAAGAAAAAGAAGCTGAATTTCCACAAGATTTTCCGAACTATCGCCGAAGTCCACGACTCAATCTTGAAGTGCCAACGGATAAATTTAAGCTCCAATCAATTGAAAAAGCACCAACTGACGCTAAAAATAATTTGTTAAAGACGATTTTACCACCACTTGGGATGATTGCCATGACTGGAGTAACAACCATGTTAAGTGGTCGTAATCCGATTATGCTCTTGAGCATGGGTGGCATGAGTGTGCTGACGACTTCCTTTACTGTCTCGCAGTTCGTTTCAGAGAAGAAAGAGAAACGTCTGAACAATGCAAAAAGGGAAGAAAACCATAAGTTTTATCTTGTCAATGAAGTTAGCGATATTGCTGAA
>NZ_BLLI01000126.1 GCF_011170085.1 Pseudolactococcus hodotermopsidis
ATTGGTTTTTCTACGTTGAATGACTGGATAGATAATGATGCTGTGTTTGCCTTGACAGGTGCCTATATTCCGCAAGCTAAACTTGCAAACGAAGCTATGCAAGTCAAGGTTGATGAGATGGCAGTTGAAGCGCCAAATGCTCAGATGAATGTCACAGGTCATTCATTGGGTACAATGGTGTCAATTCAAGCAGTCGCAAATTTGCCAGAAGAAGATATTTCAAAAATAGGTAATGTTGTCCTGTTTAATGGACCAGATAGCCGCTCAAGCATTGATAAAATGGGTGAACAGGCAAAGGCTAATATCGAAAAACTTGAGGCTGATGGTAAGATTCACTACTATGTCAATGCTTTTGATATTGTGAGTATGCTCAATCGTAACCAAGAGGGGGTTGATGAAATCGGGGTTGTTCACTATATTTTGCCAACTAACTTGGCTTATACAAGTACCTTTTATATGAAAAATTCTAGCCATGACTTTGGTATGTATGATTTTGATTCTGACGGAAATATCAAAGAAGCGACTATTGAAAAGAATCCTGAAATTTTTGAGGCAGGTATTAAGCTATCAAAATTGATTAGAGAGACGATAGATAGGTTAAAGACTATCTATGGACTTTCTGAGACTGACGCTATGAGAATCTTGACCTCTGCGAGTGCTTTACCTCCCCAATATACCACCTCCTTATATGCAGGAGTTGCAGGCGCATTTCTCTATAACTATAACAAAATTATTAAAGATGCTGAAAGCGTTAGAAACATTGAAGAAAGAATTGAAAGCCTACATTCGAGTATTAAATCAAGTTCGGGTGCAGAAAAAATAGCTTTGCGATCTGATTTGGCTTTGGAGGTTTCCCAAAAAGCTAAAAATTTAGGCGAAGAGTACGAACTCATAGTCAAAAATGAACTTTCAGAAATTGAAGATGAGATTGATACGCTCGTTCAAGATGTAGAACAAGGTGCTTATGAGATTATGCAATATTTGCCAAGTTGGGAAGTTGAGGGTTTGATTCAAGAGCTTAAGAAAGATGTTTTATGGGATAATGACCTAGAATCTGATATTAAAAAAGAAGCTAAGGCATATAAAGATAAGTTGACAGATTTTTCGGACACCCTTTATACGGTTTCTCTCGGTATTCAAGAATACGATACGCAAGCAGGTGGAGAACTTTTCAAAAATGAGTTGATTGTTCAAGGAAAGGTAAAATAAAGATGTATTCAGATATTGAAGAGGCTTATATTGCCTGTCAAAAGGAAGTTGAACGGCAAGCTATTCAAACATTGATTCTGTCAAAAAGGGAAGTTGTTCAAAATAAGAAGGACAATTCAAGTA
>NZ_BLLI01000127.1 GCF_011170085.1 Pseudolactococcus hodotermopsidis
TAGATTCAAAGGTTGGACGTTTAACGCCAACTAGACGTTTAAAATGACTATCGCTGAGTTTCGTGAGGGATTCATAGTTCATGACTATAGTATAACAAATTTTTTTATTTTTGGGAGAAGTCTAATATAAAAAATGTAGAAAAATACCTTGATGAAGAGTTAAAAGGATACACAAAATCCCCATTAAAGCGAGGAGATGGGATAAGATATTTCGATGGTAAAGGAAATTCTTGGCAGTTAAACTATGGTTATGAAAATGCTTCTGATGCAGTTCACATGGTGGTCCATATTTAAAAACAACAATTAACGGAGAAATTGTTCGCATATCACTTAAAAAGTAAAGGAAAAATATATGAAAAAAGAAAATTTAGTAGAGTTTTTAAGTTCTATAATTGAAGAAGATGCAATCATATCCAGACTGTATAATTTATTTCATGTTAAATATGGATATGAAATTCAAGAATTAGATGTTTTAGTGCAATATGGTGTTAGAAATAGTAACTTTATTATTGAAAATATTGATAATTCTGATGTAACATATGATAAAGTGGAATGGAGGGAAGATAATAATTTTCAAGAAATAGTTATTATTGAGCAAAGTGATTTCATAAAATTATTGTTTTCAGAGAATCCAGAAATACCTAAAGATTTTGTGCAATTTTTAGATTAATTTTGTCAAAATTACCTTCATGGAAAGGTAATGGTAAGTAACATGGGTAAACTATTAGAAGAAATCAAACACTCTTTAGAAAATGAACGAGATTTCAATAAAACTGTAAATATTTTAAAACCTCTTGATGAGGAGGTGTTACGAGAAGCGTTAATTTGCTTAGCAATAGATTCGCAAAACATGAATTACTACTTCTTAATTTTACAACTTATTCAAGAAAATGAGACATGGACACATCATTTAACTGCTTCAAGATTATTAAGTGTAAGTCTCGTATCATTTGAGGGAGCTGAAAATATTGCTTTGAACCATTTAAGGCGTGCAATAGAACTTGATAATGACAATGTTGAACTAAAACTATAATTAGTGTCATTTTTTGAATCTCCCGAAAAATTGGTATCAGAAGAAGTTAAAGCCATTAATAGACTTCTCCCAAAAATAAAAAAATTTGTTATACTATAGTTATGAACTATGAATCCTTCACGAAACTCAGCGATAGTCATTTTAAACGTCTAGTTGGCGTTAAACGTCCAACCTTTGAATCTATGAGCAGTCTTCTTAAGACCGCTTATCATGAAAAACATAACCGTCGAGGTCGTCACAGTAA
>NZ_BLLI01000128.1 GCF_011170085.1 Pseudolactococcus hodotermopsidis
TCTCATGCCTCTATTGCCGTGTACAAAGGCTTGTTTCCCTTTTTCTTGATAAGCTTTGAGGAGGCGATTGACTTGTCTAAGAGACAGACCAAGCTCGACACTAGCACGTTGTTTCTTTTTCTTACCACTTGATAACACGATATTTTTTCAATTCATTCACAGTGAGTAATATCCTTTTCATAAGTATTAGTTTAACATTTGGGACATTTTATGTTTCGACCTACTTAGGACATTATCACTTTCGAATGATACGACCGTGGTTATCGGATTAGAGTGTGTTTAAAATATTCTTTATTTATGTTATAATTAAAATATATAAAAATTATAATCTTGTGACACTTAAAAAGGTGTTATATGTGAGGAGAGAGTAGTGAAAGAAAATTTCTTTCAATTGGACTTGGATAAAGTTGTTGAGGAATATGCCGATATGGTCTATCGAATCGCTTTTGTTCGGATGAAGAATAAAAATGAGGCGGATGATATTTTTCAAGAAGTTTTTTTGAGATTAGTCAAGCATCATGAGAGGATAAAGGATGCGACACATTTGAAAGCTTGGCTAATCAGAGTGACAATTAATTGCTGTAAGAAACAATATGATCTGGCTTGGCATAAGAAACGTGTCACGATGGCAGAAACGCAGTTTGAAATTGAGCTTGGCAATGCGCAAGAAGTTATATTTTTAGCAGATGATGTTAATGAAACGTTGATGACGATGATTTTAAATCTGTCTGATGACCACAAGACCGTGTTGTTACTGTTTTATTTTGAGAGGTATTCAATTCGAGAGATTAGTCGCTTGATTGAGCAATCAGAGTCCACGGTAAAAACACGTTTGTCGCGTGCCAGAAAGGCGCTCAAGAAAAAAATGGAGGGGGAAATCGCAAATGAAGGATGATTTTGAGTATCAAGATGATTTTATTGAGGAAATCGGTAAAATTCATGCACCACGTGACTTAATCAATCGGACAAAACTGCTTGTCAATCAAGAAGTTGAAAAAGAAGTCATTTCAGAGGTATCTAATCACAAAATTTTCCATTTTAATCGTTATCTTTTGGCTGCACTTGTCCTTCTAATGATTGGTGGTGGTACATTTGTTTATCAACATTTACAAGATGACATCAATATTACTCAAATTACAGTAGACTTCTCCCAAAAATAAAAAAATTTGTTATACTATAGTCATGAACTATGAATCCCTCACGAAACTCAGCGATAGTCATTTTAAACGTCTAGTTGGCGTTAAACGTCCAACCTTTGAATCTATGA
>NZ_BLLI01000129.1 GCF_011170085.1 Pseudolactococcus hodotermopsidis
ATTCCGATTCGACTGAGGACAGTGATTCTGAAGAGGATAGCGATTCTGAAGAAGATAGTGATTCCGAAGAAGACAGCGACTCGGAAGAAGATAGCGATTCCGAAGAGGATAGTGACTCACAAGAAGATAGTGATTCTCAAGAAGACAGCGATTCTTACGAAGATAGCGACTCGGAAGAAGACAGTGATTCCGTAGAAGATAGCGATTCAGTCGAAGATAGTGATTCAGTTGAGGATAGCGATTCGACCGAAGACAGTGACTCACAAGAAGACAGCGATTCAGTTGAGGATAGTGATTCGACCGAAGACAGTGACTCTCAAGAAGACAGCGATTCAGTTGAAGATTCCGATTCCACGGAAGATAGCGATTCACAGGAAGACTCTGATTCTGCCGAGGATTCTGATTCAGAAAAAGATTCCGATTCAGAAATTGATTCAAATTCGACTTATAATTCTTTAAATGAATCAACCGAAGACAGTGATTCAACCGAAGATTCCGATTCGACAGAGGATAGTGATTCAGAGGAAGATTCTGATTCCGAAGAAGACAGTGACTCCGAAGAGGATAGCGATTCCGAAGAAGACAGTGATTCGCAAGAGGATAGTGATTCAGTAGAGGATTCCGATTCGACCGAGGACAGCGATTCTGAAGAAGATAGTGACTCCGTGGAAGACAGCGATTCAGTTGAGGATTCTGACTCGACCGAGGATAGCGACTCCGTCGAGGATAGCGACTCCGTGGAAGACAGTGATTCAGTAGAGGATTCAGACTCCACAGAAGACAGCGATTCAGTTGAAGATTCAGACTCCGCCGAGGATAGTGATTCTGAAGTTGATAGCGACTCCGTAGAAGATAGCGATTCTGAAGCCGATTCTGATTCTGTTCATGACGTGCAACATGCCTCAGATGATGCCAGTGATTCCGAAGCCGATTCAGGTTCAGACGAGTTGAGTGATTCTGAAGCTGATTCAGATTCCGTAGAAGATAGTGATTCTGAAGCTGATTCAGATTCCGTAGAAGATAGTGATTCTGAAGCTGATTCAGATTCAGTAGAAGATAGTGATTCTGAAGCTGATTCAGATTCAGTAGAAGATAGTGATTCTGAAGCTGATTCAGATTCCGTAGAAGATAGTGATTCTGAAGCTGATTCAGATTCCGTAGAAGATAGTGATTCTGAAGCTGATTCAGATTCAGTAGAAGATAGTGATTCTGAAGCTGATTCAGATTC
>NZ_BLLI01000130.1 GCF_011170085.1 Pseudolactococcus hodotermopsidis
AACTTGATAACACGATACTTTTTCAATTCATTCACAGTGAGTAATATCCTTTTCATAAGTATTAGTTTAACATTTGGGACATTTTATGTTTCGACCTACTTAAGACATTATCACTTTCGAATGATATAAAACGTAATGTATAATACATTAGTACTTGACTAAACTCAAGTACTACCTTAGTTGCATTTTTGTAAAAATATGGTTAGTTAAAAAACACTAAGGTTACGAAATGAAATAAATCGTGCAAATTCTGATTCACGTTAAAAGCTGAGAAAGATTTTTTATAAGATGGCTAAGAAGATTGAAGGTGAAGATGGCAAAGTCTACAAGGAGCAGAAACCAGTTTATAAACGAATTTGGTTCATTTTGCTCGTAGCTCTTGTCGTGATTGTGGTGGTTACGTCTAGTGGTGGTGACAAGGGAGCTAAAAAAGTGACGACTGATGACACGACAACAAAAACGTCTGAAAAGGAACAAGATGTTTTCAAAGTTGGCGATACTGTTGAGGTTAATGGTGTTCATTTTAAGGTTAATTCTGTTGAATTTACGGATGGTGAGGAGTATAATGAACCAGATGAGGGTAAGAAATTTGTTGTTGTGAATGTTACGATTGAGAATCAATCTAAAAAAGTTGTTAGCTACAATCCTCTTGATTTCGGACTTGATGACCAAGGGAATGTTACTGATTTCTGGGAATATTTATCAGGTGTTGAAACGTTGAGCTATGGCACTTTGAAAGAAGGTGGTACAGTATCTGGCAATCTTATTGGTCAAGCTAAACAAGAAGATAAACTTAAATTAGACTACACTGGTAATATGTTCGACACAAGTTCAAAATTGTCAATTGAATTAAACTAGAAAACAGTTGATTAATGATGTATTTGCGCTTGTGAAATAGGCGTTAGAAAGATAGCGACGAGCTGTCTTTTTTGTTTTGTAAAAAAAATAGAGGTGTGTTGCTGGAAATTGTCATGTTTACCACATTTGCTAAACTTGTTCTAACCTAAAAAATTCTGTCATAAAAATTTAATATGTTTAAGTGAAATAGTAGACTTCTCCCGAAATTAAATTTCGAAATTGATAATACCACAAATTAAGGACGCACGAAGTAAGTGCCTCTTTCTTCGATTACGATATTTCTGAGCCATACACTTAAAGGTTTTGATTTTAGCA
>NZ_BLLI01000131.1 GCF_011170085.1 Pseudolactococcus hodotermopsidis
CAGCCTTGAATGACAAATCACTCATTGTACGCTTGCCATCTTTAAATTCTTGATAGTCTGCTTGGTCTAACGGACGATATACTGGTACATCCGCAATCCCTGTCGGCCACGAGATTGTAAGATTGCCATTTTTATCATAAACTGCATAGCCGTTACCTCCTTCAATTAAAATACCGTATTTTTCGTTCTCCATTTTACAATTTCTCTCTTTTCTATTCAATTAATAAAACTTGGATGATAGTTCCCATCAGAAACGATTTAATAGATTGAAACTAAAATTAGCTATTAATATAAAATGGTTCTAAATAATCTAAACTACTGAATATTAAGATAATGTATCAAAAATTATGAACATACCAAAGAGACTATAATTTTTTTAGGAAATCACTATTCATTCTTTGCACCAGACCAATTTTGCTCTGATTCTTTTTTGATTTTAGCGAGCATATCATTGATGCCCTGTTCTTCATAATATTTTTCTTGTTCCTCTTGTGGCAAAGGCCATGTGCCATATGCAGCCTTGAACATCAAATCTCCACCAGTTCTTTTACCTGCTAAATATTCCTCAAAATCCTCTTTTTCTATCTCTTTAATATGAGTCGCTAACCTTGAATCATCCCATTTAAGTTGGTAATTATTCCCGTCTGATAAAACGAAAAATTGTGAGGGGCGATCCTCATGAATTATATTCATTTCTGCCATTATTCAAATACTCCATAAAATTTATCAAAAATGTCGAAATTTTCCTACTGTAAGTAAAATAATTATTCCAAAACATAATAGTTATTGTTCAGATAGCCATTTCTCATATTCAGGTTTTAACTCAGGAAATTCTTCAAACAAATTTGGGTCATTAGGTAACGAAATATCATGTACCATTTGTAAATCGCTTAATAAAAACTCCAACTCTCCTTGTCGATTTTGTTCTTCGGTAGGTGGCCATGCGCCATTCTTTGCTTTAAATGCCAGAGACACTAATTCTTTTTTTCCTGAAATAACCTCATTTGCATCTAAAGTAGCAACTAACTCACTGTATACATGTGCTGCACCATCAGACCATTCAACTATGTATTGACCATTATCGTTTTTTAATAGAGTGATATAGTTCTTCTTATCCACCATTATTATTGTATTTAACATCTATTTACCTCCAAAAATATTGAATTGCT
>NZ_BLLI01000132.1 GCF_011170085.1 Pseudolactococcus hodotermopsidis
AAATGGTTCTAAATAATCTAAACTACTGAATATTAAGATAATGTATCAAAAATTATGAACATACCAAAGAGACTATAATTTTTTTAGGAAATCACTATTCATTCTTTGCACCAGACCAATTTTGCTCGGATTCTTTTTTGATTTTAGCGAGCATATCATTGATGCCCTGTTCTTCATAATATTTTTCTTGTTCCTCTTGTGGCAAAGGCCATGTGCCATATGCAGCCTTGAATGACAAATCACTCATTGTACGCTTGCCATCTTTAAATTCTTGATAGTCTGCTTGGTCTAACGGACGATATACTGGTACATCCGCAATCCCTGTCGGCCACGAGATTGTAAGATTGCCTTTTTTATCATAAACTGCATAGCCGTTACCTCCTTCAATTAAAATACCGTATTTTTCGTTCTCCATTTTACAATTTCTCTCTTTTCTATTCAATTAATAAAACTTGGATGATAGTTCCCATCAGAAACTTGATCAATTACTGCCTCTGGAATTCCACCAGGCCATGTTTTTCCACCCGGACGCCACTGCTCATTCCACTTAGAACCTGCTTCATTTCCACTTGGTACTTTCGCATTTTTGGGTGAATCGAAATCAATTCTAATCGGAGTTTCACCTAGCTCTCCTTTATCAAGTCCCAATAACTCTTCCATTATTCGGGGATCTCCTCCACTAACTTGAATGACCTTTTCTCCAACATCTTTAGACATTACAAATGTACCTGTTGCTGGATCTCCTAAATTTGGACCATAACTTTTTATTGCATTTTCCAAACTCTCAGAACTTTGAATTTTAATAACTCCATCATCAAATTGTTTCAAATGGGCTTTTATAAAATCTTCGGATAAATAAGTTCCTGACTCAGGTCTAAATATCCCTAATTCTGGATTTGGCTTAATGTTTGTTATATACTTAGTAGCTTCATCAGACAAACCTGCCTTAGGCGCCTCATCCAACATCTTAGCTAAATCATCTACAGCCTTTAACTGCTCTTTCGTACTATTGGGATTATCTAAAATACCTTTCAAAATAGATTTAGTACTGTCTGCTAAGTTGTCACTATTTTTAAGTGTAGTCTCCGCAAGATTTTCTAGTATTTCTCGACTACCAGAACTTGCCCGACCTACACCATCTGTTTCCCCCACAACCTTATTGAAATTCT
>NZ_BLLI01000133.1 GCF_011170085.1 Pseudolactococcus hodotermopsidis
AAAAATCTGTTAAACTTTCGTTATGGAGCTGAAAATGACAATTAAAGAAAAATTTACGGTTATTGAAGATTTACGAGACCAAAGTTATGTTGCTTATCCTCTTTGCGATGTGCTAATCATTGTTATGTGTGGGGTTTTATGCGGTTTAGACCAACTTTGTGACATTGTAACTTATGCCGAAAATAAGGCTGTCTTTCTTAAAAAGACTTTTAATATTGAAAAGATTCCTTCAAAAGCCACTTTTTCTCGTATTTTGAACATGGTTGATAGCGAAAAGATAGGAGAGGTTATTTTTGAAATAATGCGTGAAAATTTTGAAGCAATCGGTGATATTATTGCAGTTGATGGCAAAGCGATTCGCAGTACTTCTCAAAAAGGTAAGCCGCATTCTGCTTTGCAAATTCTCAGTGCTTATTTGACAGAAAGTGGGATAACGCTTGGTCAGAGGTCAATTCATGAAAAAACGAATGAAATTCCTGTTTTTCAGGAGATGCTAGAGATGCTTGATGTTAAAGGAAAAACAATCACTGCCGATGCCTTGCATTGTCAAAAAAAGACTTGCGAGAAGATTATCCAAAAAGGTGGCGATTATGTGTTTGGTTTGAAGGAAAATCAAGGGAATCTTTATGATGATGTGAAGTTATTTATTGAGAGTGAGAATTGTCAAGAAGATATTGAAACGTTTTCAACATTGGAAAAAAGTCATGGTCGGTTTGAAAAACGTGAGTGCTATCTTGTTAAGGACATCACATGGTTGGTTGAAGGTGAAAAATGGGCAGGAATCACCTGTGTTTTTGCGGTGAAAAGGACGATTGAGACGAAACATAAAACGACGCAGGAAACGTGTTTTTACATTTCTAGCCTTGAGACATCTCCAGAGAATTTATTGACAATTGTTCGTGAGCATTGGAAGATAGAGAGTTTACATTGGATGCTTGATGTTGTTTTTTCTGAAGATGCGTGTCAGCTCAAGTCGGACAATGCACAGAAAGTTTTAGATGTGTTTAGAAAACTTGGGATTCTGGCACACCGCACTTATTTGAAAAAGAAAAACAAGAAGAAAAGTGTGAAACAAAATCTTTTACAGTGCTTGTTAAATGAGCGTGTTTTGTGTGCTGTTATTGGAAATTTGTGATGTTGTTTG
>NZ_BLLI01000134.1 GCF_011170085.1 Pseudolactococcus hodotermopsidis
TCATAGATTCAAAGGTTGGACGTTTAACGCCAACTAGACGTTTAAAATGACTATCGCTGAGTTTGGTGAGAGATTCATAGTTCATAACTATAGTATAACAAATTTTTTTATTTTTGGGAGAAGTCTAATAAAGTTTTTGGTTATTCAAGTCTGTGGAATACTGTGATACAGTTTCATGGTAAAGGAAATATCCTTGTTCTAGCTGGGGGAGGCTTTCTAATAGTTCAATAAATTTTAACGGTAATAATTCTCTAATCGTTTTAAGTGAGAGTATGAATGCGTATGTCGTAGATTTTCATGTCTATAATAATAACGTTGTCTATATTGGAAGAAATAATTATTTCAATCAGAGATTTTATATGAATATTTCCGAGGATACAAACTTACTAATTGGAGATGGAAGACTGTTCTCTTTTGATTGCACGATTCGCACATCAGATGCTCATTTAATCTATGATATGAACACTAAAGAGAGAATTAATCATGGTAAAAGTATTTTTATCGGCGCTCATGTCTGGATTTCCCAGCATTTCTTTTATCCTTAAAGGTGCAAAAATAGGGTCAGGAAGTGTCGTAGGAGCTCTTGTTACTGGAAAATATTTATTTTCTAATTTTATATATGCAGGAAATCCAGCTAAAAAAGTAAAGGAAGATATATTTTTCACGGAAAATTCTAGTCATTTTTTTACAGAAAAAGAGGCAAAAGAATACAATAAAAGGAGATAGATGATGAACTGAAGTCTTTTTCTAGTGTAGAAGAGAAGCTAGTGTATTTAAGAGAAACAATTTATGAGAACGAGAATAAAAATCGCTTTGCGATAACTGAAAAGAAAAAGTTTACCTAGTGGTTTGGCAAAAATTGAAATGAGTGAGAATTTAATAGCACCAATGCTGGGAAATAATGGAGAAATCTACTATTTTTGACAAAGAATCCTTAATTTTTTATATTAGACTTCTCCCGAAATTAAATTTCGAAATTGATAATACCACAAATTAAGGACGCCCGAAGTAAGTGCCTCTTTCTTCGATTACGATATTTCTGAGCCATACACTTAAAGGTTTTGATTTTAGC
>NZ_BLLI01000135.1 GCF_011170085.1 Pseudolactococcus hodotermopsidis
CTTGCGCCTAGGGATATTTTAACTAATCATTATAAGTCAGTTGATGAGGAATTTAATCATCTCACAGAATTATTTAATCAAATAGATGTTACTGCTAATTTGATTACAACCTTGTATGGTGCGCCAACAGATGACTATCAAACGCTTTTAAATCTGTTAAATGCTGATTCAAGCCTAACATTTGAAGAGGTAAGTGATGAGTCTATCTTTAAACTCTATGGCAATTTGAATCTATCAGACCCTAAAATATTTGCGAATATGTTGGCTACTGGTGATGTTGAAAATTTCCGTGAACTTGGGACAACAAACATTGAAAAAGTCGTTGAAACGATTAAGGAGCTGAATACAACAATCGCAAGTCTTGATGTAGATTATCAGACTTTAACTGAAATCAAAGCAGAAGAGCTATCGGCTGATATTCAATCACTCAAAGAATGGTATGGTGCTACCCTATCAAATATTGAACAAGTGTATAATACTTGGGAAAGCAATGTGGCAAATGAACTTGTCATTAAAAATTGGAACGAGTACAACAGTCAAATGGTCGAACTTTATGTTGGCGATAGTGCTGAGCTTTATGAGAAGATAAGCGAACTTGTCACAAGTACTTCAACGGCGAGTGATTCAATTGCTCAAGCAGCTCGAACAATTACAGATAATTCCTCAGAGTTTGACAATCTTGTCACAAACGTTTTGACAGTGCAAGAAGAGGCGCAGAAAGCCTTGAATAATGCTGATTCTTTAGTTAATACAGGAAGCTTGGATTTGAGCGCAAGTAAAGAATATTATGATAATTTTTCTAAATTACTCTCAAATACGAGAACGCAGGGTGTTGATACGAATAACATTTATGACTTCTTTGTCAAACCGATAGCGACAGAAGATATTTCTCCAAAGGTTAAGGCTGTTGTCGTCAAAAACTTTGATTTCCGTTGGCTAATTGTTTTCCTTATTGGCTTGCTTGTTGGTATGCTCTCAATTCTGGGGTGGTATAGATTTTCGATGAGAAAGAGAGAGGTCTAACTACTATGGAAAAGAAGTTTATTAAAGCAATTGGACAAATCAAAGCG
>NZ_BLLI01000136.1 GCF_011170085.1 Pseudolactococcus hodotermopsidis
AAGAAGGCAAAAAAGAAAAACGCAAGTATATTCCCCAACAGTCACACCCGTGGAAACTTGCATCTTTCGAAAAGTATCTCAGAAGAATCGGTAAGACGCTTCTGGAATATCAAGCTGAAAATTCAGCATAAATCATAACTCAATAATATCAAAAATGGAATCTAAAAGCAAATTTTGCTTTAGCAAAACGTAACTCATGTTTAGACTTTTTTGGGGACATTTTCAATTTCGCTTGACAGTATTTTTTAGGGTAAACTAAAAAAACTAACCTTTCGATTAGTTTTCTGCTTGTAGACAAAAGTCAATTTTTGAGCTGTATATCAACATATTCTTTATATAATTTATGATTATTAATCAAATAGTCATGATTGCCAACCCCACTTATCGCGCCATCTTCGATAAAATAAATCAAGTCAGCACTAATTATAGTACTCAATCTATGCGCAATAACTAATGTTGTACGACCTTTCATTAATTTCCCTAAAGATTTCTGAATCATACTCTCAGATTCAGAATCAAGGCTTGCTGTTGCTTCATCTAATATCAAAATTTTAGGTTCACGTAAAAATGCTCTAGCAATTGCTAATCTTTGACGTTGCCCACCAGACAGACGACTGCCATGCTCCCCAACTTCCGTATCTAAGCCATTCGTCATATCTGATACAAATTTTTTAGCATTGGCTAATTCAAGTGCAGCCCAAAGGTTATCGTCACTATAATTTTTATCTAGTCCATAGACAACATTATCTCTTATAGTACCCGAAAAAATCATAATATCTTGTCCTACAAAACCAATTTGCTTTCTCCAATAGTTTAAATTTATCTCCTGTATATCTTGATTTCCAATGTACATACCACCAGATGATGGTGGATAGAAGCGTTCTAAAATATTGAAAATAGTTGATTTACCACTTCCTGATGGTCCTACAAATGCAATAATAGACTTCTCCCAAAAATAAAAAAATTTGTTATACTATAGTCATGAACTATGAATCCCTCACGAAACTCAGCGATAGTCATTTTAAACGTCTAGTTGGCGTTAAACGTCCAACCTTTGAATCT
>NZ_BLLI01000137.1 GCF_011170085.1 Pseudolactococcus hodotermopsidis
GAAAATTCAGCCTAAATCATAACTAAATAATATCAAAAATGGAATCTAAAAGCAAATTTTGCTTTAGCAAAACGTAACTCATGTTTAGACTTTTTTTGGGACATTTTCAATTTCGCTTGACAGTGGTGTCAAGTTTTTTTCTTGACAGTCCAGCTATCCTTTCTGGTCTCTCAAATCGTCAACAAAATTTTTAGCTTCTGTCAACCCACAACCAGTCTTGTCACGCACAACTTTTATCGCTTGCACAAGCTTTTTGTTTTCAATCAACTGCAACACGTCTTCTAACTCTTCTTTTGATAACGCCGAATTTTCCTCATAACTCTCCGACTGAATGCGCTGTTCTCTTAGTTGATCCACATAAACCTTGGCGTTGAGCAAATCAATACCAGTTTTATCGCGTAAAAATTTAATGGCTTGCACAGACTTGTCATCCTCTAACAATTGCTTTAATATCGCTTTGTCTGCTTGTGTCAATACAATTGTCTCATCAACATGAACTGAACTAATATCCGATATACTCATGATATTACCAAATTTTGCGGACTCCTCAATTGATAAGACATAATTTTTCGCCTCTGATAAGCCTAAACCTGTCTGATTGCACACAAACTTAATCGCCTTAACAGACTTTCCCGCTACAACCAACCGTCTCACTTCCGCTTTGTCCGCCTCAGATAATGAAGGTTTTGAAGGGTCAAGTTTATTTTTTTCAGGAAATTCAATCTTTTCCAAATGCCCAAACTTAGCCTGTTGTTTTGGCTTTATTTCAAGATTATTTGACGGAAAATCTCCTGCATCATTAGTTTTCTTAAAAAGCAGAACAACTGTTACCCCAATAATGACAATAAAAATGCCGACAGCTAATAAAATAATTTCCAAAATGTTTCTCCTCACATTTAAACAAAACGGCTCTTTGTCAAATCGTGTGTGAAACTCCTTTCCCCTATAAAGCAAGTAACTGATTAGTTGCTTGTTTTTTAATTTATTAAGGTTTTATTCATGAGTAGGATCCGTTTCTTAAAGTTTTTAAACCT
>NZ_BLLI01000138.1 GCF_011170085.1 Pseudolactococcus hodotermopsidis
AGATTCAAAGGTTGGACGTTTAACGCCAACTAGACGTTTAAAATGACTATCGCTGAGTTTCGTGAGGGATTCATAGTTCATGACTATAGTATAACAAATTTTTTTATTTTTGGGAGAAGTCTAATATTGACGGTTATAGACTTGCAACAACACCAATTGAGATTAACTTTGATATGTTTAATGTGAATGGCTGGCTGGCGAATAGTCCGATGATTGTACCAACTTCTAAAGATGAGACAATCGGTGCTTTCAATCGGGGAAATGGTCAGAAAGTTCCGATGTTTTTCAACCCCATTTCTAAAAAAAGGGACGAGGAACTTGAGACAAAAGTCACGCATGAGGCGAAAACGTTGACGGCGCTGGAAAATCATGTTGCTGAAGTTGCGGTAAGTTTTGATGAACCCTTGACTTATGCTGAAATTCAAGAAAAGATTCCGAAAGATTTGTTGATTAATTGGTACTGGATTGGCACGGATAGCGATCTTTTAGATGCGCTAGACTTGCTTGACCATACGATTGGTATCAATGCGGATGAAAATGGTAAGCTGACAGCTAGTTTGAAGGCAGAGGAGTGGGTGAGTTATGATTATTCGTCTTTTGTTTCGGCAGTTAAACAGGCTACTAAGACGCAGGGGGCAATTATTGGTAGCGTTGATATTTATAAAGATGCGCGTAAACAAGTTGAGAAATACCCAACTTTGAAAACAGCGAAATTTGCAGGTGTTATCGTTAGCGGTCGGACGGAAAATTTGGCGAAACTTGATGAAGAATCTTATGTTTATGCGACAAATGTGGGGCTTGAAACGGAGATTTTACCTTATCTGATGCCGACGAAATGACTTGAATTTTCTAATCTAAATAATTTGACCTTCATTGACCAAAGCGGTATAATAGACTTCTCCCAAAAATAAAAAAATTTGTTATACTATAGTCATGAACTATGAATCCCTCACGAAACTCAGCGATAGTCATTTTAAACGTCTAGTTGGCGTTAAACGTCCAACCTTTGAATC